>JBBQDE010000049.1:0-11162 GCA_038319425.1 Gemmatimonadales bacterium | reverse complement strand
AACCCGCTCCGCAACCTGGTGGGGCCGGTCAAGACGCGGACCGGCGAACGGCGCACGGTGATCTGGAACATCACGCCGCTGCGCGCCGTCGAGGGTGGACCGGCGCACGGACTCATCGCCGCCGGGGTGGACATCACCGAGCGCGAGGCATCGGATGAGCGGTTCCGCATCCTCTTCGAGCGCTCGTCCGATGCGCACCTCCTGTACGACGATGGCGGCGTAATCGACTGCAACGATGCGACGCTGCGGATGCTGCGTGCCGATCGGAAGGAGTCCGTTCTGGGCCGGAGCCCGATCGACCTCTCACCGCGCCGGCAACCCGACGGCCGCCTGTCGCTGATCGTGGGCGAGCAGATGCGGCAGCTCGCGCGCCTGCGTGGTGGCTTCCGCTTCGAATGGACGCATCAGCGTTCCGACGGCTCGACGTTTCCAGTGGAGGTCACGCTCACACCGGTGCGCCTCAACGGCCGCGACGTGATTCTCTCCGTCTGGCACGACATCGCCGAGCGGAAGGGAGCGGAGGACGCCCTGCGCACCGCGAAGGACGCGGCGGAGTCCGCGAATCGCACCAAGAGCGAGTTCATGACGCGGATGAACCACGAGCTGCGCACGCCGCTCACGGCCATCATCGGCTTCTCGAAGGTCGTCCTTCAGGGCAAGGAAGGGGCGCTGCCGCCCGGCGCGCAGCGCTATGTGGAGCGCATCCGCGTGAACGGCATGCACCTGTTGTCGCTCATCAACCAGATCCTCGACGTTGCCAAGGTGGAGTCGGGCCGGATGGAGCTGGAGACGGACCGCGTGGACGTGGCCGTCCTCGTGCGCGAGACCCTAGGGATGCTCGAGGCGACGGCGGAGGCAAAGGGACTCGTGATCCGCAGCGACGTTCCGGCACGCGTCGCGCCGATCGTCACGGACGAAGGAAAGCTGCGCCAGATCCTCATCAACCTCGTCGGCAATGCCATCAAGTTCACGACCGAGGGCGAAGTGTGCGTCCGCGTGTCGACTCATCCGGCAACGCACCGTCCGCTGTCGGTGGTGGTGGTGGACACCGGCATCGGCATTCCCCACGAGTGGCAGCGCAAGATCTTCGACCCGTTCGAGCAGGGTGACTCGTCCACGCGCCGCCAGTTCGGCGGCACCGGGCTGGGGCTGTCCATCGTGAAGACCTTCGCCGGCCTGATCGGGGCCCGCGTGTCGGTGGAGAGCGAGGCCGGACGCGGCACGGCGTTCACCCTCATCCTGCCCGATGAGGACCTGCCGGCCTCGATCGATCCGGCGCAGGTGCGCGCGAGCTGAGCGAACCGCACTCGTTTGCGGGGTATGACGCTGGCGCGGTTCGATACCCGGCGCGCACATTTCCCGGTCTCGTCCTCACGCACCCCCTCCGTCCGCCCGATGCGCTTCGCCGCTGCCTTCCCCGCCACTCTCGCGCTCCTCGCCGCCGCGGCCTGCGGCTCGTCCAACCCACGGCCCGAGGGCGAGCCGACGCCGGCGGGGCGCGGGGCGCGGGGCGGGGTGCTGCTCGACACGCTGCGCCGTAACACGGTGATCGAGAACGACCGTCCCGACGCGCCGGCCAGGGCGGGGATGCTCGTCGTGGCCAATCAGCAGGGGGCGAGCGCGACGATCGTCAACGCGACGACCATGCAGACCATCGCCACCCTGCCGGTGGGGAACGGCCCGCATGAGGTGGCCGTCTCGCCCGACGGCCGGTGGGCGGTCGTCAGCCTCTACGGCGACCGGGCCGCGCCGGGCAATTCGCTCGCCGTGATCGACCTCGCCGCTTCGACTCCGGTGGTGAGCCGCACGATCGACCTCGGGCAGTACACTCGTCCGCACGGCGTGGCGTTCGTGCTGGGAGGAGGAAAGCTCGCCGTCACGAGCGAGGCGACCCAGAAGCTGGTGATCGTGGACTTTGCGAGCGGCCGCGTCGACACCGCCATGGCGACGAACGGCCAGGGCTCGCACATGGTCGCGGTGCGCCGCGACGGCCGGCGCGCGTGGACGGCCAACATCGCCGACGGCAGCGTGACCGAGTTCGATCTCGAGTCGCGCCGGACATTGCGCACCTACCCCGCGGCGTCGATGGACGAGGGCATCGCCGTGACGCCCGGCGGCGTGCAGGTCTGGGTCGGCAGCAACGACCAGCACGTCGTCACCGTGATCGAGGCCGCCAGCACGAACAAGATCGCGACGCTTGACGGGATCGGCTTCGCGTACCGCATCGGCATCTCGCGCTCGGGTCGCGTGGCCGTGCTGGCCGATCCGACGAGCAACCGGATCTGGATCTACGAGGTCCCGTCGCGCAAGCGCATCGCCGAGATCGACCTCTCGAAGGTGCAGGGGGTGAAGTCCGCGCCCGCCGGAGCGGCCGGACAGGAAGGGGTGGGGCCGGAGGGCGTCACCTTCGATCCGATCGCCGATTTCGCGTACGTGACGCTGCACGGCACCAATCAGGTGGTGGCCGTCGACCTCGGGCAATTGAAGGTGGTGGGCGTCGGCCCGGTAGGGGCCGGACCGGACGGGATCGCGTACTCGCAGCTCACGCAGCGACGCTGACGCCTTCAGGGCGCCGCGCTCTGCGCGCGCGCCCTATGCCACCAGCCATTCCTCGAGCCCGCTCCAGATCGCCGCGTCCTGGAGGAGGAGCGTCAGGAAGTACGTGACGACTTCGTCGGCCGGATACACGGACGCGACCTTGTCCGCCGCCTTGCGCACCGCGGCGGCGTTCTGTGGTCCCACCTCCGTTGTGTCCGAATCGATCCGGCCGTCGTCGTTGGCGATGCCGAGCTCGCCCAGAAACGCGGCCATCATCGGCCGCCGGTGGCCGAGGTGCAGATCGATGAGGTAGGCGCTCAGGAGCTGGACGTCGTCGAGCGGCAGCCGCGCGGCTTCGCTCACGAGCTTCTGCTTCGGCCAGGTCGCCACGGTCTGCGGGCGAAACCTCAGGGCGCTCGCCACGGCGCCGCGCGTCGACGTTCTCACCCAGCCGTTCTCGTCATCGGCGAGTGCAGCCGAGATCCCCTGCGCGCGCTCTTCCGGCGTCAGTGCCTTCCAGAGCTTGCGGATCGTGGTCGTGGTCGGCGCCGCGGCAAGGGCGGCGAGCGCGGGGCGGGGCGGGGTCGGCGTGGAGGGCATGCGGCGAAGCTAATCGGATCGCGCGCGATGCGCAGTCTCGCCACCGCCTCGTGTGACGGTGGGATGAAGCGCGCTGAATGCGTGACGAACCGAGAAACCGCTTCCGATGGCGCGTCGTAGTCCCCTCCGAGACGCGGCGTACGGCGCGGCAATTGGTGTGCGGCAGTTCCAACCAATCCCGGGACGGCGTTGTCTCAGACCTTGCACCCGTGTCGTGCGGGCGGATCCGACATCCGCTCACGGCGATGCGCCCACCGGGACCGCCTCATGAACCACCGCTTTCCTCGCCCTGCGCTCGTCGGCCTCACTGCAGCGCTCGTGCTGCTGCGCGTGCCGGCGCTGCTCGGTCAGACTCCGTCATCCGCTGCCGTCGTGGCCACCACCGGCGCGACCGTGCAGCAGGGTGCGACGTTCGGCGGCAAGGCCACTGCGACCGCGGCGCAGGCATCCCGCGCCGTGACGCCGCCCGTGCTCGACGGCCGCACCGACGATCCCGCATGGGCGTCGGCCCAGGTGATCGATCAGTTCCTCGCGTACGATCCGCATGAAGGGCGTGAGTCGCGCTTCAAGACCGAGGTGCGCGTCACCTACGACGACCGGTATCTCTACGTCCTGGCGCGCATGTACGATCCCGCGCCGGACAGCATCATCTCGCTCCTCTCCCGCCGCGACGTGCGCACGAGCTCCGAACAGCTCAAGCTCGTGATCGATTCGTACAACGACAAGAAGACCGCCTTCCAGTTCATCACGAACCCGGCCGGCGTGAAGCGCGACTACTACGTGTCGAACGACAACAACGAGGATTCCTCGTGGGACGCGGTGTGGGACGTGGCGACGAAGATCGATTCGGTGGGCTGGGTGGCGGAGTTCCGCATCCCGTTCAGCCAGATCCGCTACGCACCGGGCGACGAGCACACGTTCGGACTGATCGTCGTGCGCGACGTGGCGCGGACGGGGGAGCGCATCTCGTGGCCGCTCATCAAGCGCAACGTGCAAGGCTACGTCTCGCAGGCCGGCGCGCTCGGCGGCATCGGCCGCCTGCCAACGCCTCGGCGCCTGGAGTTGCTGCCCTATACCGTGGCCAAGAACGACACCCGCGACTTCGGACCGGTCCGCGCGGCCGGCCTGGCGCGCTACGACCACCCGAACAAGCTGACGGCGGGCGTGGATCTCAAGTACGGCATCTCGTCCAACCTCACGCTCGATGCGACGATCAATCCGGACTTCGGCCAGGTGGAGGCCGATCCGGCGCAGTTGAACCTGACCGCGTTCGAGAGCTTCTTCGAGGAGCGTCGCCCGTTCTTTCTCGAGGGCGCGGGCATCTTCAGCTTCAATACGTCCTGCGGCGACATCGACAGCAACTGCACGGGACTCTTCTATTCACGTCGCATCGGCCGCAACCCGCAGCTGGCCGACTACTATGGCGACCCGACCAGCGCGACCGCGACGCCGATTGCCGCAGCCACGAAGCTCACCGGGCGTCTGGCCAACGGCTTCTCCGTCGGCCTGCTCGAGGCGGTGACGCAGCGCGTGGACGGCGTCACGCAGCTCGATGGTCGCCTCCCGGCCATCGAGCCGAGCACCAACTACGGCGTGCTTCGCCTCCAGCGTGACCAGGGCGACGGCCAGGGCGACATGGGACTCATGCTCACCGCCGTCAATCGGTCCCTCGACGCCGGCGGCACGCCGTATTTGCGCAACGCCGCGTATACCGGCGGCCTCGACATGCGCCGCCGCTTTGCGAGCAACAATTACGAAGTGCGATCGTTCATCGCGATGAGTGACGTGCGCGGTACGCCGGAAGCGATCGCCGCCCTCCAGACCAACGCGGTGCACGCGTACCAGCGCCCGGACGACCAGATAGCGTACGATCCGACGCGCACGATCCTCCGCGGCGACGCCGAGCGCATCTCGATCAGCAAGTTCGGCGGCGGGGTGACGCGCTTCCAGAGCGTGTATCAGCGCTTCTCGCCCGGCTTCGAGTCAAACGACCTCGGCTACCAGCGTCGCGCGGACGAGCAGATGTTCCGGAACTGGTTTGCGCTTCAGTACCAGAAGCCGTCGAAGTACTACCAGCGCGCGTTCTTCAACTTCAACGCACAGGAGCGCTGGAGCACCGAAGGCCTCGTGCTCGGCAACGGTCTGAACCAGAACTCGCACGTGCAGCTGCCGAACTTCATGTGGGTGCATCTCGGCTTCAACTACGACGAGTTCATGAAGGCGTACGACGATCGAGGCTCGCGTGGCGGTCCCGCGCTGCGCCTCTCACCCAACCGGAGCTTCTGGGCGGGGATCCAGAGCGATAGTCGTCCCCCCGTTACCGGCAGCTTCTGGTTCGGCGGTTGGCGCGGCGACGAGGGGCGGTCGTGGAACGCCTACGCCAACCCGGAGCTCCAGATGCGCATCTCGAGCCGCTTCTCCACGTCGCTTGGCTTCAACTACAGCCGCAACGCCGACGACAAGCAGTTCTATTCCCGCTACGGCGCAGTGGGCATCGACACGACGCACTACACCTTCGCCCGTCTCGATCAGACGACGATCGGCCTGAGCACCCGCCTCAACTTCACCGCCACCCCGAACCTCTCGTTCCAGTTCTACGGCGAGCCGTTCAACAGCAACGGGACCTTCGCGAACTGGAAGGAGCTGAACGACCCTCGCGCGGACGACTACGCGAGCCGCTTCACGCGCTACAAGAGCGGCGCCGGCGCGTTCGACGGCTTCAACTTCCGGCAGTTCCGGTCGAACACCGTGCTGCGCTACGAGTATCTCCCGGGCAGCACGCTGTTCGTGGTCTGGCAGCAGGGACGCAGCAACTCCCTGTCGCCGAACGATCCGGGCTACATGCAGGACTACAAGATCTCGCGCGACTACAACTCCCCGTTCCGCGATCACCCGAATAACACGTTCCTGGTGAAGTGGTCGTACTGGATCAATCCGTGAACGGCGGGGCGCGCGAGGGGCCGCTGAGCGAAGCTCACCGGCCCCTCGACGCTTATGGGGCGCTCGGCGCTGCGCGCCATCGCTTACCGGGCGCGTGGCTGTGCTTTGCACAGCACGCTTACGGGGCGGCAGGCGCTGCGCGCTGCCTGACGGCGACGACGGACTTTTTGCGACGGATTGCCGCACTGAGGCTTGCGAGCATGCGCTTCAGCTGGTCGGCGGCTGCGCGGAGCTCGAGTATCAGCACCGCATCGCCGTGGCCGAGGCGCACCGCGACCTGAGCCTGGTAGTCCAGCTCGAGGACCGAGCCGAGCGCGTTCTCGATGAAATTGACAAACGCCCGGTCGGTGGACCGTCCGCACCCTTCGGCGATGTTCGACCCGACCGACACCGCGGCGCGCCGCATCTGTGCGACGAGGCCGAACCGTTCGTCCGGGGGAAATCCCTTGGTGAGCTGGTAGACCAGGTCGGCCAATCGCAGCGCCAGGTCGGTGACCTCGAGATGTCGCGGCTCGCGCATGCGCACACCCTATCCACGCCGTTCGCGCGCATCATCACCGCTTCATCCCTCGCCGTACCCGTTAGGCAGCGCGAAGCGCCGCCCCGGAAGGGCCGCACGCACAGCGTGCCGCCCGTCCCGTAAGCGACGCGCCCGTCCGCACTTTTTCGCCCAGCGGTGTATTAGTCCACGAAGCCCAACACGGAGGCCCCAATTGTCCAAGTTTCAGTTCGCCATCAGCTCAGGGCCTGAATCCATTCGCCAGGCCGGAGTCGTGGAAAGCGATTCCTTCGATGACGCCGTCGTTCTGCTCGGCAAGAAAATCGTCGTCCAGGCCGGCGATTCGCTGGAGATCGGCGTCTCTGGATTCCCCCCAGCCCGCTATCAGTGCATCGGTGCCGTGAAGAACGGCCGTCCGGTCTGGATTCCCGACGGACAGATGGCGGCGTAAAGACCGAAGGCCCGGCCCCGATGGCCGGAGACCCGGAACGACGAAGGGCACACCGAACTCATATCGGCGTGCCCTTCGTACATTCGGGCCATCGGGCCAGCGGCCTTACTGCGCCTTTCGCAGCTCCAGTCCGCCGTTTCCGGTGGCCAGCCGCAGCCGTGCGCCGCCGGTGCCGATCGTCGCGTGCACCCGGCGCGGGCTCATTCGCCCCTCGACCTTGAGGTCGAAGTCCGATGAGATGCTGCCGTTGCCGGTGGAGGCGTCGAGCTCGCCGTTGTAGTCGGGCGGTAGGGTCACGCGGACGTCGCCGCTGCCGGTGCTGAACGTCATGTCCTCGCTCGCCCGCAGCGCCGTCATCCGGACGTCAATGTCGCCGTTGCCGCTGCGCGCTTCCACCGGGCCCTGTGCCGTCGTCACGCTGACCCGGCCATTACCCGTCGTCACGCGTACCGCCCCCTTCGCGTCGCCGACCTGCACGTCGCCATTCCCGGTCGCGACACGCACGGCGCCGTCGGTCTTCGACACGGTCACTCGTCCATTCCCGGTGGATGCGCTCACTTCGCCGCCGACCCGCTCCACCGTGATCGCGCCGTTGCCGGTGGCCACGCGGACCTGCGCGCCGCGAGGCACCAGCACGGTCATCGCGACGGTCACGCTGCGACGCCAGTCGTCACCGTCGTTTCGGGAATGGCGGTCGTCGTCGCACGGGTTGTTGTCGCGGAACGTCGAGCAGATGGTCACGTCTCCCTTGCTTCCCGTGCCGATGTCGAACGCCACGTCGGTCAGATTCCCCGAGCGCGACCGCTTCTCGGCCCGCAGCTCGACCTGAGTCCCGGTGGCGGGTCGTACGTCGATCGGTCCGTTGTGATTGCGCACAGTGAGCAGGGCGCCGGCGGGAAGCGCCCCGCGCCACGTGAACACGGAATCGTTCCGGCCGAGCAGCGTCTGCGCGCCGGACGTGGCGGGCAGGGCGAGGGCAAGGAGAAGCGCCGAAGCGCGCAGGAGAGTCATGGAGTGTCTCGAGTGGGAGCGGGATGCCGACACGAGTACGACAGCACCGACTGGCCGAAGGTTGAAGCCGTCCTACCCGCGGAGGCCGAGCCGCAGCAGGAAGGCTCCGCCGGCCAGGCACGCCACTGCCACGTACCCGGCCGGCATGAACACCCCTTCGCTGCGCCGGAGCGCGACGATCGCGATGTAGCCGAGCGTCGCGCCGGCGACCAACAGTGCCACCGCGGCCAGGATCGCGATGACGCGCACCGAGGTGGAAATCGGCTGCTCCCTAGTTCGACGATACGACGATGCCGGACATTCAGTTGGGGGGAATTGTCAACACGACCTCGTCGCCCGGCGCGACCGTGATCTCGGACGAGATGGGAGCGCGGCTGCCGCCGATCGGATCCGCCTGAAAGCGCAGCGGCGTGGCGCCGAAGATCAGGTTTGCGGGGATGGTCAGCCGCGTGACGCTGTTCCCAGTTGCGGTGCCGAGCCGGATGCGCTGCGTGCTGCGGTACACGTAGATGGTCATGTCGAGGAAGGCCTGGTTCTCCACCCGCAGCCGGGTCGGGGGTACCGGTTCGGCCATCTCCTCGGGATTGTTGTTCATGCTGCACGCGCCTGCCAGAGCGAGGCAGGCCATCATCATCACCATCATCGAGCCGCGGCGCACGACCGTCACGCGGCTCGCCATCGACCCTCTCTCACGTTCGATCTTCATGGTTCCCTCGGCGATGCCGGCGGCTGCCGGTGGTAAGTCCTACGACGAAGCCTACTTCAGAAAGTGGTACCGCGACGCGCGCACTCGGGTCCATTCTCCCGATTCCGTGCGACGCAAGGTACGCATGGTCGTCGGCGTGGCCGAGTACTTTCTCGGCCGCAAGCTACGGTCCGTTCTCGATGTCGGCGCGGGGGAGGGAGCCTGGGGTCGCGAAATCCGCCGAATGCGGCCTGGCGTCCGCTACCTCGGCATCGATCCCAGCGAGTGGGTCGTCGCACGCCACGGCCGTCGGCGCAACATCCGGCTGGGCAGCTTCGAAGCGCTGCCGACGCTCAAGCTGGGCCGGGCGCATGATCTGATCGTCTGCGCCGACATGCTCCAGTACGTGCCGGACGCCGCGCTCACGCGCGGAATCCGCCACCTCGCGTCGATCCTGGGAGGAGTCGCCTTTCTCGAGGCATATACCTCCGGTGACGACATGGAAGGGGATCTCGAGGGATGGCACCAGCGCAGCAAATCGAAGTATCGCCGCGTGTTCGCCGACGCGGGGCTCGTGTCGTGCGGAATCCATTGCTATCTGAGCCCTCGCACGGCGCTGCGCGCCGTCGAGCTCGAGCTGTCGTAGATCGCTGTCCAATCGGGAACACACATCTGTAGCCGATTCAGGACGAAATGGTCGGTGTGCGCCAGCACACAAACCCTATAACTATCGATCTGGTAATTGGTTAGGGAATGGGAAACGATTGGTCGGAAAGCTGCTTCTACTCCAGGCATGCGCTCCGCCGGCATGACCTCCGCCCTTCCCTTCGCGCCGCTCGCGCCGCTCTGCTTCCTCGCGCTCACCAGCTGCGCGCAGGGAACGATGAGCCGGACGGCGACGGACGTGCTGTCGTCCGTGGTCCTCGCTGGCGGGCCGACCACTTCGCGCCCGTCCACCTCGGCGCCCATGGCCGACCGGGTGATCGGGACGGCGGAGGACTACCTCGGCGTCCCCTACAAGTGGGGCGGCACCTCGCCTCGAACGGGCTTCGACTGTTCTGGCTACGTGCGCTACGTGTATGCGCAGCAGGGGGTGCAGCTGCCGCGCACGTCGCGCGAACAGGCCCGGGCCGGTCGGAAGGTGTCGGCGCGCGTCGCTTCTCTGCGCGAGGGCGACCTCATGCTGTTCGCGGACCGGGAGACGATCTCCCACGTCGCGATCTATGCCGGTGGCGGACGGTTCATCCATTCGTCCTCCAGCGGGGGCGGTGTCCGCTACGACGATCTCGGCACCCGCCGCGGTGAATGGTTCGCGCAGCACATGGTGGCGGCTCGGCGTCTGGCGGCGGATGGGCGCAGTCTCGTTCAGGCACTCGATCTGCTGACTCGACCGGGCATGCCGCTCGACCCGCCCGACCACGCACCGGCGCCTCGTTGAGGAGCGAATCGGCCGGATGCAGAAAGCCCGTTTCACACCGTGCGGTACCCGTTTCACCTGTCGTGCATGCCGCACGGCTCATCTCGAGGAGGTTTTGATGTCCACACTTCGTTACGCACTCGCTGTCGGCGCCGCGATGCTCGTCGCCGGCTCGTCGGCCGACGCACAGCTTCGCCGGAGCACCAGCACGTCCTATCCGGACGCGCAGACCCTGCCCACCGGGACCTGCCGCGTCTGGATCGATGGCCTGCCCGCGAACCAACAGCCCGCGCCGACAGACTGCGCGACGGCGCGTCGCAACCAGCTGCGCAACTCTCGCATCATCTACGGATCGCGGGCCACCAACGTCTATGGCAACCGCGATCCCCGCTCGATTCCCGGCACACCGCAATACGACCCGCGCTACGATCCGCGCAGCTCGCAGTACGACCCACGCCTCGACCCGCACAACCGCGGCAACAACGGCAACAACGACCAGTACGACCGCAAGAGCGACAAGGAGCGCGAGAAGTGGGAGCGCAAGCAGGAAAAGGAGCGCGAGAAGGCGTGGAAGAAGTCGCACAAGGGCGAGGGGCGCGGTCACGACGGCGACGATGATGACGAGGATCGCGATCGGGACGGCCGCTACGGCAACCGCGACGGCCGCTCCGGCGGGACGTACGACAACCGTGGCGTGACGCAGCAGGGCTGTGCGGACCTGAACCGCGATGGCATCTGTGACGTCTCGCAGCGCTCGACGCAGACGATTCCGCGCACGATCCCCCAAGGGACGACGACGCGCGTCTGCGTGGACGCGAATCGCGACGGCCGGTGCGACGATGGCGGTCCGCTGGTCCGCCGCCAGTAATCGACTACGTCGGGCATGAAACGAGAGGGGCGGCCAGTTGGCCGCCCCTCTCGGCGTCATGCCCTCGGCCGAGGCGAATCCGTCAGCGCCGCTCGCCCGCACCGAGCGCCGAGCGATCCGCCGCCGCGCCGCCCTGCCGTTTGGCCAGGAAGC
>JBBQDE010000048.1:0-11271 GCA_038319425.1 Gemmatimonadales bacterium | reverse complement strand
CCCGCCGTCTTCCTGTTCGACGAGCCGCTGTCCAATCTCGATGCCGGCCTGCGCGCCCAGATGCGCATCGAGATCGGCGCGCTCCAGCGGCGGCTGAAGACCACGACCGTCTACGTCACCCACGACCAGGTCGAGGCGATGACCCTCGGCGACCGGATCGTCGTGCTCGCGGATGGACGCATCCAGCAGGTCGGCCGGCCGATCGAGCTCTATCGCGCGCCGGTCAATCGGTTCGTGGCAGGGTTCATCGGCACGCCGCCGATGAATTTCGTGGAAGGACGGCTCGACACGCGAGATGGGGGCGCGCCGCGGTTCGTCGCGCTCCCGATCGAGCTCTCATTGCCGAACGACCGGCTGCCCGCGAGCGCCGCTCCGGGGCCAACGACGCTCGGCATCCGTCCCGAGGATCTCGTCGTCCTTCCGCGCGGCGCTGGCGCGGATGGGGAGCACATCGCCGGGCGCGTCGTGCTCGTCGAGATGCTGGGCGGCACGAGCCATGTGCACTTCGACGCCGGTGCGCACCGCCTGCTGGCGACGGTCGCCGACGATCGGCTGCCCGCCGTGGGGGACGACATCACGGTACGCGCGCGCACCGAGCGCGCCCACCTGTTCGGCGCGGACGGGCGCGCGCTACGGTGACGGCGGCGGCGGCGGCGGTCCGGGCACGTAGCCGCGCGTCGCCAGCCGCTGCCCCGACATGTCGTAGAGCTCCGCCGGCATGTCGGCCACGCCGGTCGCGTCGATCCATGTGTTGTAGAAGTTGAACAGCGCGCACACCGTGATCGCGTCGTAGAGCCCCTCCTCCGTCCAGCCAGCGGCGACGGCGGCCCCGATGTCCGACGGGCCGATCTGATTCGACGCGCGGTTCACCTTCTCGATGAAGGCGAACAGCGCGCGATCCTTCTCGCTGATCGGCGCGGTCCGGAAGTCGTCCAGCACCGCATCCACCAGCGCCCGGTCGTCGAGCAGCGTCGCCGCGACCGCGGCGTGCGAGCCGATTCAGAAGGGGCAGTCGTTGCGGCGCGAGGTGAAGGCGGCGATCAGCTCGCGCATTCCCGGCGAGAGCGGCGACGGTCCGCGCATCACGTTCTGGGTGAACGCCGAGAGGTGATCGGTGCGGTCGGGCTTGTACGCGAACAGGTGCATGATCTGCGGCACCGGGATGCCGGCCGACCGCATGCTGCCGATCGGGCTGGCGTATGCGCCTTTCGGTGCTCCCTGTTCGACCTCGGGAAGAAACATCGGCTTCATCTTTCGATCCGTCCTCGCATGAATCTGGCGGCGGCGTCGCCACCCGGCTGTCGTTGTCCTCTGCAACAGCCAAATAGTATCCCGATCGCGGTTTCTCGGCCAATCTTCTGGCGGACTTGCTGCCTGATGCGTGTGCGGGCTACGATTGGCCGCCCCCACCTCTGCGGTGTCTTCATGTCGCCAGTCGCTGCCGGATCCCTCCTCCTTCGCGTCGCCACTGCGGCACTCGGGACTCTCGTCGCGGCTGGCACGCTGGGCGCTCAGCCGCGCGCGCACCCGACCGCCGCCGGTTGGACACGAGGCGCCACCTGCTACGAGATCTTCGTCCGCTCATTTCGCGACAGCGACGGCGACGGGATCGGCGACCTGAACGGGCTCACCCAGGCGCTCGACTACATCAACGACGGCAAGGCACGCACGACGAACGACCTTGGCGCGCGCTGCATCTGGCTGATGCCGGTGGCCGAATCGCCCAGCTACCACGGATACGACGTCACCAACTACTACAAGGTCGAGCCGGACTACGGCACCACCGCCGACTTCAAGCGCATGATCGCCGCGGCGCACAGGCGCGGCATCAAGGTGCTCGTGGACCTCGTGCTCAACCATGCCTCCAGCGAGCACCCGTACTTCAAGGAAGCGCTGACCGACCCGCGGTCGCCGCATCGCGACTGGTTCCGCTGGTCGGCCACCAAGCCGTCGTCGAAGGGCCCGTGGGGCCAGGACGTGTGGTACAAGTCGCCGGTGCGCGACGAGTACTACTACGCCGTGTTCTGGAGCGGGATGCCGGATCTCAATTACGAGACGCCGGCCGTTCGCGCCGAGGCGAGCAAGGTCGCCCGCTTCTGGCTCACGGAGATGGGCGTGGACGGCTTCCGGCTCGACGCGGTGCCGTATCTCGTCGAGACGGGCGATACCCTGGCTCACTCGCGTGCCACGCACGATGTGCTGCGGCACTTCTCGTCCGGCGTGCGGCGTGTGTCGCCCCACGCCTTCACGATCGGCGAGGTGTGGGACAGCACCGGGGCGATTCTCTCGTACTATCCGAACGAGCTGGATGCGCACTTCGCCTTCCCCGTGTCCGACGCGATCCTCGACGCGGTGCGCACCGGAACGCCCGGCAAGCTGCTGCCCGAAGTGCTCCGTTTCCAGCGCGCGCTTCCTCCCGACCGCTGGTCGCCCTTCCTGCGCAACCACGACCAGACGCGCACGATGACCGCGCTCGGCGGCGACACCGCGCGTGCGCGGCTCGCGGCCGAGATCCTGCTCACGCTGCCGGGCCTTCCGTTCGTGTACTACGGCGAGGAGATCGGCATGATGGGCGACAAGCCCGATGAGCGGCTGCGCACGCCGATGCAGTGGATCGGTGCGACCGGCGCCGGCTTCACCACCGGCAAGCCGTGGGAATCGCTCCAGCCCGATTCGCTCACCGCGAATGTCGCCGTGCAGAACGCCAATGCCGGCTCGCTGCTGAACGACTATCGGCGACTGATCCACCTGCGCGCGCAGAACTCTGCGCTTGGCGCGGGAGAGCTGATTCCGGTGACTGCGAGCAATAACACCGTGCTTGCCTATCTGCGGCGCGATGGCCGTCGGTCGGTGCTCGTGATCGCCAATCTCGGCACGACACCCCTGGAGGGCGTGACGGTCGCGCTGCCGGCCGCCGTTCCATTCGGTCGCTACGCGTCGCGCGACCTGATCAGAGGATCCGCGGGTACGCCGCTCTCCCACGGCGGTATCGCGGCGGTGCCCTGGGTGCCGGTGCCTATGCTGGCTCCAATGCAGAGTTATCTGCTCGAGCTCACTCCGATGCGCTGACGCCGACGATCAACAGTTTCTCCTGTGTGTCGTCCTATGGGCGCGCCGGCGCGGGTGCCATGCGCGCGCGCTCTTGCGCCGCCAGTCCGAGCGCGACGCCGTTCGTCCAGCCGAATCCGTCCTGGGTCGGATATTCTCCGCCGCCGGCCCGCTTGCTCAGGTCCAGGACGTCGTATTTCTCCGTCATCTTGCCGGTGACGCGGTAGGTGCGCCGGTTGAGCGCGAGCCAGCGATTCCGCGCATCGTCGGCGATGTCGCCGCGCCCGTAGCGCGTCACGCCCTGGATGGCGAGCCACTGCAACGGCGGCCAGCCGTTGGGCGCGTCCCACTGCTGCCCCGACGCGAGCTGGGTCGTGACGAAGCCGCCGGGCTTGAGAAAATCGCGCTGGAGCCGAGCCGCCACGGCCCGCCCCTGCTCCGGCGTCGCCAGGCCGAAGTAGAGTGGCGCGGCCGCGGCCAACGTCGGCCGATCGGTTACCCGCTCGCCGCTCCGCCAGCGGACGTCGAAGAAATATCCCTCGGCCGGATCGTACGACGCGGCCAGCAGCGCGCGGCGGCGCTCCTCGGCCGCGCGCAGATATTGTGCGGCCACCGCGCCGTCACCCGTCTTGCCGCGAAAGGCGCGCAGCGCGGCGATCGTCCGCTCCGCGTGATACAGCAGAGCGTTGAGGTCCACCGGCGCGAGGTTGATTGTCTCGAGCGTGCGCAGGTCCTTCGGGTCGCGCATCCAGCGGCTCGAGAAGTCCCAGCCACTCTCCGCCGACGCGCGGATATTCCGGTAGAGCGCCGTCCGCTGTGCCTCAGGGACCGTCTGTCCGAGCAGGAAATCTTCGCGATACGATTCCGGACGCGGCTCCGGCTTGTCGTCCCAGTAGCGATTGAGCAGCGTCCCGTCGCGCAGCCGCACCACGCGCCGGTGCGCCTCGCCCGGTGCGAGCGCGGCGCCGCCTTCCATCCAGAACGCGTGCTCGGCCTCCAGCGCGTCGAGATACGGCAGCGCGTTCGCCGTGTCGGTGGCCGTCGCGTACAGCCCGACCATCGCGGCGAAGAAGGGGGGCTGGCTGCGGCTGAGATAGTACGTGCGATTCGCGTTGGGCATGTGCCCGACCGTCGTGATGAGATGCGCGAAGTTGTCGAGCATGCTCTTCACCAGGTCGGTGCGTCCGCTCTCCACCAGCCCGTGCATCGTGAAGTACGAATCCCAGTAGTAGACCTCGCGGAAGCGCCCACCCGGCACGACGTACGACGTCGGCAGCGGGATGAGCGAGGAGCGCGGATCGGCTGAATCGGCGGCGCGCGTGAGCGCCGGCCACAGCGCGCGGATGTGCTCCTCCATCGACTGCGTGGTGTCGGTGCGCGCGCCGTCGCCAGCGGCGCGCGGCGCCTCGAAGTTGTCCGCCACGAAGGTCTTCAGGTCCACCGGTCCGGCCTTCGTCGCGGCGGCGTACCGTGCGACGATGTCGGCCGGGGCGAAGCGGGGCCGGGCGTCGACGAGGGTCTTGGAGTCCGGATAGACGCGCGCGAGCTGGATGTCGTGGAAGAGCTGGCCGAGATCACGCGGCGGGTCATACAGCGAGTCGGCGGAGGCGGTGCGCGCGACGGCCCGCATCGCGGCAGGAGCGCCCGTTCGGCAGCCCGACGCGACCACGAGCGTGACGACGACGCCCAGTACCGACGGAGCGAGACGGGTGCGGAGACCAGGCATGATGGAACGCGATGAAGGAGAAGGGCGGCATGTCGCCGAAGTGGGACCCAGTGCCCAGTATACCAGCCGGCAGCCCGCTAGCCAGAGAACACCGGCTCCATCGCGCCCTTCGCAGCAGGCGCCACCTGGATCCGCACAAAGAGCACGGCGACTGCCGCGCAGAGGAGCAGCCCGCCCGCCAGCCGGATCACGTTCTCCGGCTTCCCGCCGAGCCAGCTCTCGTAGATCAGCGGCAGCGTGAAGATCTGGATCATCATCGGGATGACGATGAACATGTTGAAGATTCCCATGTACACCCCGACGCGCTCGGGCGGGATGCAGCCCGCCAGCATCACGTACGGGTTCGCCATGATGCTCGCCCACGCGAGCCCCACGCCGATCATCGGCAGGAACAGCCACACGCGATCCGTGATCAACGGGATCGAGAGCATCGCGGCCCCGGCGAGCGCCAGGCAAATGGCGTGCATCACCTTCGGGCCCCATCGCCGCGTGAACGGCACGAGCGCGAACGCGGCCACGAAGGCGATGAAGTTGTAGAAGCCGCCGATCTGGCCGTTCACGAGGTTCGCCTCGCGGAAGCCCGCCGTCGTCGCGTCGTGGGTCCGGTACAGCGTCGCCGCGAGCGAGAGCACGATGTACTGCCAGTAGCAGAACATCGCGTACCACTGGAAGAGCTTCATCACCGCGAGCTGCTTCATCGTCGCCGGCATCTCGCGTATCGCTTCCGCCACCTCGCGCAGCGTGGCGGCCGCGCCACTCGGCGCCGCCTCGATCCGGGCGCGCTCGGCCGGGGTAAGCGGGATCTCCTTCGTCGTCCGGACGGTCCACAGGATGGAGGTGATGGACAGCACCGACCCGATGAGGAAGGCCCAGACGGTGATGAGCGGGATGCCGTGTGAGTTCACGCGGTCGCGGTTGAGCCCCGCGAACACGAGCACCGACGGCGTGAGGTACGCCAGCGTCTGTCCCAGCCCGGTGAACGCGCTCTGCGTGAGGAAGCCGAGGGAGTGCTGGCTGCGGTCCAGCCGGTCGCTCACGAAGGCGCGGTACGGCTCCATCGTCACGTTGTTGCCGGCGTCGAGGATCCAGAGGAGCCCGGCCGCCATCCACAGCGTGGGACTGAACGGCATCGCCAGCAGCGCGATACTGCAGAGGACCGCGCCGATCAGGAAGTACGGGGTCCGCCGCCCCCAGCGGCTGAGCGTGCGGTCGCTCATCGCGCCGATGAGCGGCTGCACGAGCAGGCCGGTCATCGGGCCCGCCAGCCAGAGCAGCGGCAGGCTGGCTTCGTTCGCGCCGAGGTAGCGATAGATCGGGCTCATGTTGCTCTGCTGGAGCCCGAAGCTGTACTGGATGCCGAAGAAGCCGACGTTCATGCTGAGGATCTGCGCGAACGTGAGCTGCGGTCGCTGCGGAGCGGACGTCGCCGGCATGGGTGGCATGTCTCTCACGTGAGTACGGCGGCAGGAGTAAGTTCCTCGCGGCCGGGTCCCGGCCGCTCGGTTCGATTCAGGCTTCGCGCGAGGCACTCGTGGCAATTCCGGCAGTCCTGCTCGACGACGCTCGTTCGCTGCTGCACTCGCTTACCGGTCCGCAAGGCATTCGCGCGTCGTCCACATCCTCGGTCAACTACGGCGCCGTCTTCACGAGGGACGCCGTGATGGCGGGGATCGCCGGTCTGCTGCTCGACGATTCTACGGTCTCGGCCGGCCTGACGCGAACGCTGGAGCGTCTGCGGGGGTTTCAGGGGCGTGAGGGGCAGATCGCGTCGAATTACGAGATACGCGACGCGGGCGCGCCGAGCATGAGCTTCGGCTCCCTCGTCCCGCGGCTCGACGCCCCGCTCTGGTACCTGATCGGCATCGGCGTCGGCGCACGCGTCGGTGCGCTCGACCCGGCCGACTTCCGCGAGTCCGTCGGTGCCGTCGTCGGCCTGCTCGACGCGCTCGAGTACAATGGGCGGCATCTGCTCTACGTGCCCGTGGGCGGAGACTGGGCCGACGAGTACATCTACGAGGGCTACGTGCTGCACGACCAGGTGCTGCGGGCGTGGGCGCTCCACCTCGTCGGCGAGACGTACGGTGAGCCGGTGTGGCGCGTGAAGGCCAGCCAGATCGAGCGAACCATCGAGGAGCGCTTCTGGACGCCCGAGGCGATCACCCGCGGCTATCCGCTCGCGGCGTACACGCCGGCGCGCAGCTACGAGATGTTCGACCTGGCCACCAGTTGCCTGCTCGCCCTTTCGGGCACGTCCCTCGACATCGGATCGGTGACGCTCACCTGGATGGCCGAGCGCTTTCTCCGGCGCAACGCACTGCCGCCGGCCTTTCACCCGGTCATCAACGAGGGGCATCCCGACTGGCCGGCGCTCCAGCGCTATCACTTGCACGGCTTCCGGAACCGGCCGCACGAGTACCACAACGGCGGGGTGTGGCCCATCTGGCTCGGCTGGCTCGCCCTCGCGCTCGCGCGACACGGCCGTTCGGCGGACCTTCAGCGGCTCCGCGATACGGTCGCCGCGGCGCTCGCCGCGACTCCGGGCTATGCGTTCGAGGAGTATCTGCACGGCGTCACCGGGCGGCCGGGCGGCATGCCGCACATGGCCTACAGCGCCACCGGGCTGCTGCTGATGCACCTGGCCGACTCGCCCGAGCGCCTGGCGCTGCTCCGCCCATGATCGGTGGCGAACGGCCGGCACTCGAGGGGCCGCACGCGATGTTCGCACGGTCGCTGCGGCAGCGGCTGGCGGCGGACTTCACACTGGGCGGCGGGAGTCGCACCGTCGTCGCGATCGGTGGCGAATCAGGCAGCGGGAAGTCCATCACCGCCACGTCGCTCGCCCAGGCGCTCGAGACCGACGGAATCGGCACGGTCGTCCTGAATCAAGACGACTACTTCCTGCGGCCGCCTCGCGCCAATCACGACTACCGCTGTGCGGACCTGCGGCGGGTTGGCCCGCACGAGGTGAACCTCGAGCTGCTAGCGGCGCACGTCGCCGCCTTTCGCGCCGCGCAGAACGGCGTGGATGGCCCGCTCACCGACCATCCCTCCGATTCCTTTCTCGTTCGCCGGCTCGACTTCGGATCCGCATCGGTCCTCATCGTCGAGGGCACGTACGTCCTTCGCCTTCCCGACACCGACATCCGGATCTTCCTCGAGGCGACGCATGCCGAGACGGCCGAGCGGCGGCGGCGGCGGAACCGCGACGTGGACGCGCCGATCGTCGACCAGGTGCTCGCGATCGAGCACGAGCTCGTCGCGCCGCAGGCGAGCCTGGCGCACATCCTGGTGGGTCCGGACTTCGCGATTCGCCGCTGAGCGCTACCCGCGCCGCCTCATTCGAAGAAGCGCGCGGCAAAGGCGTTCACCAGATTCGCCGGCACCAGTCCACCTACCTCGTCATTGGCGAAGAACATGAGCCCGTCGATGTCGTACCGATGGTCGATCGCGATCTGTTCGAGCTCCGCCGACTCGTCCGGATACGCCGTCATGGAGTTGTAGGTGTACCAGGGATCCACGTAGTCCAGCGTCGCGAGGACTCGCGGCCGATTCCTGATCTGCAGCTTGCTCTCGAGATTGTCGCGATATCGAGCGCTGTTGGTGATGACGCAGAAGCCCGACGCGATGAGATAGTCGAAGTACCGGTATCCGTTGCCCGGGAAGCTGAAGGTGTCGTGCTCGACCTTCGTGTTGTTGTACGAGTCGAACCACATCAGGTCCTTGCCGAGGAATTTCTGCCGCGTGTACGCGAAAAATGCCTGGATCGCGGCAGCCTCGTCGTCTGAATACCCGGGCCCGTCCTCGGGATCCCAGCGCCCCCGAGTCCCGAGTTGATTGCCAAAGAGAATCCCGTCGAACCCGAGGTCGTGCATGTATGCCGACGTCTGGTCAGCGAGGAACTCGCCACAGAGCTTGCCCTCGGGCGCACCATTCGGCGCGGACGCATAGTCGCGGCCGTCGGCGTGCATGCGCCCGCGAATGTCGTACATGAACCACTTGTTGTTGGTGCACTCCGGATGCGCGACGTACTTGAAGTTGTTGGCCGGCGTGAACTCGCCGCCGGAGTCGATCTGGTCGTAGACCTTGACCTTGATGCCGGCGTCCGCGGCGCCGCTCCTGAACGCCGCGGCGATGTCGTGGATCTGGTTGTAGCTGAGGAACCGTTCCGACACGATCTTGAAATCGGTCGTCCGCGCCCACTCGACGTTCGTCGTCCACCCCTCGGGCCCGGGATAGTGGAGGATGTGATCGCTGTTGCCCACGGCGAAGATCACGATGACCTCGACGGCCCGCGACGTCAGCGGCCGGTAGTGCGCGAAGAACTGCGCCACGGCTGGCTGGGGGTTGTCGAAGTCGGGAATCATCTTCGGCGTCACCATCAGCACCACGGACTGCGGGTGCATGGTGCGCGGCAGCACTTCCGTGGGCGACTTGCATGCGGCCAAGCTCCCCATCGCGGCGATCCCGGCGGCGACGAGGCGCCGGAGCGCGGTGGAGCGATCGTACTCTCGCATTCCCTGCCTCATTCCTGTTTGATTCGGCGGGGAGTGCCCCCGGCCGTCGTCGTCGCCAGCTTCCGTCCGCCGGTGGGCACGAGCGCCCTGATCACCTGCACGGTCGTGTCGTTCCGCGCCACGATGATCAGCCGGTCGCCGGTCGCCGCGCGCAGCGCCTTCATGTGGCGAACCTCGCCTTCGATCAGCAGGTGGCTGGCTTCCATGTCGGCGGCCGCGAAGCCGCCCGCGCCGTCGCCGCGCAGCAGCAGACCGTAGCTGGCGTCGTAGCGCCCGTACATCGGCGTCACGCCGGAAAAGTTGCCACCCACCACCAGGTCGGTCTTGCCGTCGCCCGTGTAGTCGCCGGCGAGCGCCGCGTACACGGGCGCGAACTGCGCTTCCACCGGCAAGGGATGGAGCGCGAACCCTCCCTTGCCGTCGCTCAGCGCCACGGCGCTCGCGAACGTGGTTGCCTCGCGCACCTGCGCGTGCGTCAACTCTGCCGCGGAGAAGATCTTGTCCACTCCGGTGGCGCCGAAGTCCTTGTACGACACATAGCGGCTGCGCAGCGCGGGGATGAGACGTACGAGCTCGTCGCGGCCGGCCACTGGATAGCTCACCCCATCCTTGTAGAACGTCAGGATCTGCTGCAGCGATCCGTTGTGCGCGAAGTCATCCACGTACATCCGCGCCGGCTCGGTCGTCGACGCGCGGAGGTACGAGTTGAGTCCGAGGTTGCCCAGCACGAGGTCGGTGCGCCCGTCGCCGCGGAGGTCCACCGCCGCCACGCTGTTCCACCACCCGTTCGTGTCGTCCAGCCCCGACTCCTTGGTACGATCGACGAACCGCCCCCCCTCCTGACGAAAGACGCGCACCGGCATCCACTCGCCCGCCACCACCAGGTCGAGCCGGCCACGGGTGCCCGATGGGATCCACGCGGCGGACGACACCATTCCCGCCTCCGCCAGCGCCGGTGCCCGCGCCATCGTGACGTCGGTAAAGTGACCGGTGCCGTCGTTGCGGAGCAGATGACTCTTCGGCACGAGCCCATACTGCTTCGCCACCACTCGGCTTCCGATGAACAGGTCGATGCGCCCGTCGCCATCGAAGTCACCCGGCACGACGCACGAGGCATTTTCGAAGATCGCCGGCAGGGCGTTCGCGGCACGCCGGAAATTGCCGTGGCCATCGTTGAGATAGAGCCGCGGACGCAGCGCATCGGCCTCGCCCGAGAACTCATTGCCCCCACTGGCGACGACCAGGTCGGGATAGCCGTCGCCGTTCGCGTCGAAGAAGGCGGCATCCACATCTTCGGCCAGGCTGTCGGCCGCGATGCCCGGCTGCGCGCTCGCGCGGAAGCGCCCGTCCCGCTGCTGGAGGTACAGGCGACTCGGCTGCCACTTCGCGCCGCCCACGTACACGTCCTCCAGCCCGTCGCCATTCACGTCTGCCACCGCGAGCGCCGGCCCTTCCCGCGACAACAGATGCGGCATCAGCGGCTCGCGGTTGTAGTCGAGGAAGGTCTGCTCGGCGTGCTTGAAGTCGATGCCCGTGCGCGCGGTCACGTCCTCGAACAGCGGTGGCGACTTGGCCTGCGGGTACACGTATCGGCCCGACGCGTTCTTCTGATCGAGCGTGAGCAGCCGGTCCACCTGCACCCCCGCCAGCGTCTGGAATCGGTGGTCCGGCCAGATCACGGTGAGTGTGTCGACGCGGGCCGATTTGCCGAGGCCGAAGTGCAGGCGCGGATCCACGGACGACTCGAATCCGCGGGTCGGCATCTGCTCCGACATCTGCGTCGTGCCGCCGTGGCGAATGATGACCTTCGCGCCGAGGCCCGCCGTGTTCCCACCATCGCCACGCAGCGCGATCGCGAGGTAGTGGTTGCCATTCACTTCGCGCGCCCGGTTCCGGTAGATCGATGCCGGCCCGTTCACATTGTTCACCACCAGGTCCAGCGCCCCGCTGTTGTTCAGGTCCACGTATGCGGCGCCGTTGGAG
>JBBQDE010000047.1:0-11409 GCA_038319425.1 Gemmatimonadales bacterium | reverse complement strand
CATCATCGCATAGGCCCAGCCGCGCGAAGCACGCCGGGCGCCAGCAGCCGGGCGAGCGGGGCGACGTGGGCCCTTCCCCCGGATCTGCTGCGCGTGGCGTCGCGCCGGTTGGGGATCATGTCCCTGCTCGCGGCCGTCCTGTGGCTCGTCGGCACGCTGCTCGGTCATGTCGCGGTGCATGCGATGAGCCGGGGCGCTGAGGAGTGGCCGCGATTCGAGATCACCGACTCGATCGCCATCGTGAGCATCGTGATGTCGTTGGCGCTGTTCGCCTACACCCGCCGGAGCACGCGCGCCGGTTGCCCCATCGGCGCGCACGGACCGCCCCATCCCGGCGTCACTGGACGCCGCGGTGATGGCGTGCCTCGTGAAGTCGCCGATCGACCGGATGCGGAGCGCCGCGGAGCTTCGCCGGGCGCTCGCGGCGATGGACATTCCGCCGTGGGGCGACGACCAGGCGGCCCGCTGGTGGACGGCGACCAGGGACGCGCAGTTCCTCTCGACTCTCGGAGCCTGAATGAAACGGATCGCCACTGATATCGTCGTCATGGCCGCGGCGGGCGTGCTGTTCCTCGGTGTCGCCGCGCAGGCGCAGCGGGACGATTCGCTGCAGGTCGGCGCGCGCCATCGAATCACGCTGCCCGCGTTCGCCGACCGTCCGGGGCCGCAGTTCCCTGCGTCACGTTGGCTCGCCGGAGCGCTCGTCGGGCAACGGAGAGACACGCTCCTCCTGCAGCCGCATCCGTCGACTGGCGTGGTGGCCGTGTCCATCACTGCCGTCGATCACCTTGAGCGCAGCCGAGGCGTGTCGCGCGCGGCGAGCGGCTTCGAGGGCGCCGTCGGTGGCGCGCTGGTAGGAGCGCTGCTGGGATCCTTCTTCTACGACATTGGCGTTCGGGGCACCAACTTCAATACGCGATGGCAGGCGGTCGGCATCATGGCCGCGAACGGCGCGGGCGGGGGACTCTTTGCGGGTGTCCTGTTCCCGACCGAGCGGTGGAAGCGCGTCGCGACACCGAAGTTGCTGCAACCGTAGCTCACGGCGCGCTGCGCTACTTCCGGTTGAGGCCGTCCAGTACGAGCGCGACCTGTTCCGCCCCACCCGCGGCGATGGCATCACGGGGCGTTCGCCCGTCGAGCTGCGAATTGGCCGTCTCCAGCCAGCGAATCGCGTCCTCGGGCTGTCCGAACGCCTCGGCCAGCTCGGCAAGCAGGACCTGACGGACACGCTTCTTCCGGATGCGCTTGTTCATGGTCGGACCTCACGGGTGATCGGGCGCGCGCCATGGCGCGCCCACGCTCAAGGCAGATTCGGTGCCCGCTCGGCAAACGAATGCCAAACCCGGCACGGCGGCCTGCGCCGCACGCGGGGTCCACGTGAGGCCGGCCGCGCGCCATATTCGAGGCCGGTGCGGTCCACTCCCTTACTCGCGTGTCCATGTCCCGATCCCGCTTCCTCCCGCTCGCCCTCGTCGCCGGCTGTGTGTCGGCCGGCACCGGTGTGTCGCCCTCCGCCGGCGAGATGTCGCGCACCCATGCGCCCGCCACCACGGAGAGCGCCATCACGCCCGCCGACCTCAGAACGCGACTCTACATCATCGCCGACGACTCCATGCTGGGCCGCGAGTCCGGCACGATCGGCAACGTGAAGGTCACGAACTACATCGCGCGCGAGATGGAGCGGATGGGACTGCGCCCGGCGGGAGAGAACGGGACGTATTTCCAGACGGTGCCCGTCGTCATCTCGCGCATCGACAGCACGCGCTCCATCGCGGTGGACGGCACGACGCTGGTGCTCGGCACCGACGTGCTCCCCTACTACTCCGCACTCGCGGGCAAGCTGCTGCCCATCGGCGCGGCCACGCGCTCGCTCGACGGCGTGTCCACCATTTATGGTGGCCAGCTTGGCGGAACGCTGATCGACCCCGCCGCCGCTGCGGGCAAGCTGGTGGTCTTCTCCGTTCCCGCGGGCGCGAACGGCCGTCGCGACTGGCGCTTCTTCACGCAGGGCTCGCTCCTCCGCTACGCGTCGGCCGCCGGCATCGCCGCACCGGTGCTGGACGTGGTCCCCGCGGCGACGGTGCCGCGGATTCGCGGCGCGCAGGTGCGGCCGCGCGCCGAGAATGTGGCCGACGCAGCCCCGGTCACGCTCCTCGTGACGCCCGCCGCGGCCGCGCGGCTGCTTGGCGTGACATCCCTCGAGGGCCTGGCGCCGGGTGCGGCGGGCCGCAGGGTGAGCGGCACGCTCGGTTTCATCGACACACCCGCGCCGTTCCCGTCGCGCAACGTCATCGGCGTGCTGCCAGGCGCCGACGCCGAACTGCGCGGCCAGTACGTCGCCATCGGCGCGCACAACGACCATATCGGACTCACGCGCCGCCCGCTCGATCACGATTCCGTGCTCGCGAACAACATGGTGGTGCGGCGTCAGGGCGTGCAGGACACCGTCCGCATTCCGACGGCCGCCGAGGCCGCACGGATCGCCGTGCTTCGCGACAGTCTCGGGCGTGCGCATGGCGGCGCTCGGCCGGACTCGGTGAACAACGGCGCCGACGACGACGGCTCGGGCACGGTGGCGATGCTCGAGATCGCGCAGCGGTTCGCGAGCGCCGCGCCGCCGAAGCGCTCGATGCTGTTCGTGTCGCACACCGGCGAGGAGAAGGGCTTGTGGGGCTCGGAATGGTTCACTGATCACCCGACGGTGCCGCGCGATTCGATCGTCGCGCAGCTCAACATGGACATGGTCGGCCGCGGAAAGCCGACCGACATCATGGGCCGCGGCCCCAACAACGTGCAGCTCATCGGCCCGCGCCGACTCTCCACGCAGCTCGGGGATCTCATCGATTCCGTGAATGCAGCACGGACGCCGCACATGGACATCGATACCTCGTTCGACACCAACGGTCATCCCCTCAACCGCTACTGCCGCAGCGATCACTACATGTATGCGCGCTACGGCATCCCGATCACCTACTTCTCGCTCGGCTACCACACCGACTACCACCAGGTGACCGACGAGCCGCAGTACATCGACTACGACCACATGGCCCGCATTGCCGCCTTCGTGGGCGACATCGGCGCAACGATCGCGAACCGCCCGGCGCGGCTCGTGGTGGACAAGCCGCGGCCGGATCCGGCCGGGGGCTGCCGCCAATAACGCATCGGCGCGCGCCGCGCCGGTGGAATGATCTCTGCGCAATTCGCGGTGGTCAACGAAAGGAGGGTGGCGTGACGGAGCTACAGCGAATCGAGGAGCAGACGCCGGAGCAGCGTGCGCTGAACGCGGAGCATTCGTTCCGCGACGCGCTGCTCCGGTCGCATCGGACGCGGGAGTTCATTGGCGAGATGGAGTCGGCCGCGGCGCAGTTTTGCCGGGAGCTGCGCCGGCAAGGCCATCCGCCCGAGCGCATGCTGCGGGACGCGAAGCGGGTGATTCGCCTCGCGATCGACGGCGACGATGTCCCGGTGGCCGAACGTGCCGTCGTGAGCTGCATCCAGCACAACTACCGCGCCGACTGACGGCGACACCCCAACTGCCCGCTTGGTGAGGGGTATCACCGCCCGATCCGACCGGACCCCGTAGCGTGAGCGCCGACCAATCGTCCGACTCCGGCACCCCGCTGTCAGCGCGCGTCGGCCTCTCCCTCACTCTCCTCGGCATGACACGACCGATCGTTTCGCGGGCCCATGGCCTCCCTATCCTGGCGCTGATCGCGCTCGCGGCCGGCTGCGCGAGCAGCCCGCCCGTCTCGAGGCCCGCCTCCGTTCCAGGCCCGCCGTCGCGCGGTACCACGGTGGCGACGCCGGCACCAGCGGTGAACGTCGTCGCCGTCGCTGACGAGGTGGCCGATCGGACGAACGCCACGCGACGCTCGGCCGGCCTGCCAGCGCTCCTGCGTAGCGTCAATCTCATGCAGGCGGCGCAGCTGCAGGCGGACCAGATGGTGAAGGCGGGTCGCATGGGGCACGAGCTGGCGGGCCAACCGTACCCCACGTTGAAGGCCCGCCTGGCCGCCGTGCAGTACGCGCCGCGCGCGGCGGGGGAGAACATCGCCGAGGGACAGCGCAGCGCGGGACAGGTGCTCACGATGTGGATGGACTCGTCCGCCCACCGCGCCAACATCCTGTCGCGGGACTATACGGAGATCGGCACCGGCGTGGCCGCAGCGCGCAATGGCCGCCTCTACTTCGTGCAGGTGTTCGCGCGGCCGGCGCGCACGTCGGGGGCGGTGCGCACCGCGCCCACCGGCTGAGCTAGACGGGGCGCGCCTCGCCGCGGGCGAGGGCGAGCAGCTGGCGTCCGATCAGCAGGTGTACGCCCAGCAACGCGAGCAGGACGCCCGCCACACTCAGCCACGCGATGAAGCGCGACGTCGGATCCATGCCCGAGGTCGGCGCGGGTCGCGTGATGAAGACGAACAATGCGTACACCGCCGCGATGCCGCCGCAGGCGGCGAACGCACCGAGTCCGGCGAGCCTGGCGATTTTGGGGGGCATGGAAGCTCCGGCGCGAGGGTGGTTTCCTGGACGACGCGGATGCTAGCATCCGCCCTTGCCGGGCCGCAAGCGGCGCGCCGTCAGGTGCCGACCAGCAGCTCCACGCCACTCGCCGTCACGCGATGCGACACGAGCGGCAGCGGCGGATCCGCTTCGTCGGCGATCGTGATCGCGGCGCGCAGCGTCGCCTTGCCACTCTCAACCCCGGCACGATCGCGCGCGAAGATCGACGCCATCGGCTCGCCCTGCTCGACCCAGTCGCCGGGGCGCACGCTGATCATGAAGCCGACCGAGAGGTCCAGTTTGTCCTCCATCATCGTGCGACCGCCCCCGAGGGCCGTGACGCCGCGTCCCACCGCGCGCGGCTCCACGCGCGCCACGAAGCCGCGACGAGGCGCCGCGTAGAGCTCCACCTCCGCCGCCTGCGGCAGCAGCGCGGGGTCGTCGACGACGGCGGGATTCCCGCCCTGCGCCTCGATCATCTTCTGGAAGTGCTCGGCGGCACGCCCGGTGCCGATGGCCTGCTCCATCTTCCGCCGCGCCGCATCCTGATCGGCGGCGACGCCTGCGAGGACGAGCATCTCGGCCCCGAGCGCGTACGTCACCGACATCAGGTCGGGAGGACCCTCGCCGCGGAGCGCGAGGATGGACTCCTCCACTTCCAGCGCGTTGCCACAGGCCCGGCCGAGCGGGCGATCCATCGCCGTCAGCAGCGCGACGACGGGGGTGCCGTGATCGGCGCCGAGCTCGATCATCGTGCGGGCGAGATCGAGTCCGCGGTCCAGCTCCGGAAGGAACGCGCCCGACCCGCGCTTCACGTCGAGCACCAGGCCGGTGAGTCCCTCCGCGAGCTTCTTGCTCATGATGCTCGCGGCGATGAGGGGAATGGCCTCCACGGTGCCCGTTGCGTCTCGCAGCGCATACATCTTGAGGTCAGCTGGCGCGATCTCCGCCGTCTGGCCGATGAGCGCACAGTCGAGCGTCTCCAGCAGCTGCTTGGCTTCGGCCAGCGAGAGGTCGGTACGAAAGCCGGGAATGGACTCCAGCTTGTCGAGCGTGCCGCCGGTGTGGCCGAGGCCGCGGCCCGACATCATCGGGACGGCGACGCCCAGCGACGCGATGAGCGGCGCGAGCACGATGGAGACCTTGTCGCCGACGCCGCCGGTGGAGTGCTTGTCGATGCGCGGCTTGTTCAGGTACGCGAGGTCGAGCGTGTCGCCGCTGCGCAGCATCGCCTCGGTGAGCGCGCTCGTCTCCGACCGGTCGAGGCCGCGGAGGAAGCAGGCCATGAGAAAGGCGGCCATCTGGTAGTCGGGGACGTGGCCGGCCGCGTAGGCGTTCATCAACGCCCGCCATTCGCCCGCCTCGATCCGTCCGCCGTCCCGCTTCCGCTCGATCAGGCGCAGTGCGAGCATTGACCGGTCTCTGGGGTAGCCGTACACTGGCCGGCAGACCGCGCCGGTTCGAACCGCAACTGCCCACCACGCGTCGGCCGCTTTTTCGCCGACCGCCCGCTCACCCGCATTCTGGAGCCTCTCATGTTCATTTCCGTTGCGACGCCGCGTCGTCTCCTGAGCGCCGCTGCCGTGCTCACGATCGCCATCGCGCCGGTGCGCGCCACCGCCCAGTCGGCCGCGGAGCACATCGCGCTCGGCGACAAGGACCACGCGGCGATGAATGCACCGGGCGCGCTCCAGCACTACGAGACGGCGATCAAGGCCGATCCGAAGTCGTACGAGGCGCTCTGGAAGGCGGCGCGCGAAGCGGTGGATGTCGGCGAGTTCAACGAGAGCGCCGGAGAGCGCGACCGCCTGTACTCGACGGCAGAACTATACGCGCGGCGTGCCGCCGAGGCGAATCCCGCCGACGCCGAAGGCCACTTCAATCTTGCGCGCGCCTTGGGGCGCAAGGCACTCTCGCTCGGCGTCCGCGATCGCGTGAAGTACGCCGGCGACGTTCGGACCCACGCGCTCGAGGCGCTGAAGATCAATCCGAAGCATCCGGGCGCGGAGCACGTGATGGGGATGTGGAACTACAATGTGATGCGCCTGAGCGGCATGTCTCGCTTCATGGCCAAGACCTTCCTTGGCGGCCAGGTGTTCGATTCAGCCAATTGGGAGGAGGCGCAGCGCTACATGGAGGAGTCGGTGGCGAACGAGCCAAACCGGCTGGTGCACCACCTGGACCTCGCGCGCGTGTACGCGGCGCGGGGCGACAAGGAGCGCGCGCGCGCGCAGTACGAGGCCACCATCCGCGGCGCGGCTACGGAGTTCAACGACCGCCACTTCCAGCGTCAGGCGTCGGACGAGATGGCGGACGTGCGATAGGACCAATGGCCCGACGGCCCGATGGCCCGATGGTCTGGCCCGTTAGCCTCCGGGCTTCCGGGTTCCGGCCTTCGGGCCCTCGCCTTTTCAGTCCATCGCGGGCTTGAGCTCGACCTCGCGTCGCAGGTCGCGCTCCGCTGCGCGGTCTGCCCGCCGACGCTGCAGTGCGCGCTTCACGCCGCGGATCTCGTCGCGCAGGTCGTCCCAGACGTCGCGCCCGCGACGGCTGGTGGACCGCTGCACGCGGCCGGCCGACGCGCGGATCACGGCCCGGGTTTCGGCGCCGGTTCGTGGGGCGGCCAGGAGCGCGGCACCGGCGCCAACCGCGATGCCGAGCGCCACGCCGGCGCCGAAGATCGCCACCTGCTGCCAATCCGTTTCGTCGGGTTGCGCGCTGGGTGCGGCCGGCGCGGGTCGGCGGGTGGATGCGGGACGGCCGGGAGTGGCCGGAGTGCTTCGGGCTGAGCCGCGCGCGCGCGATGGGCCTGCGTAGGACATGGAGGGTTACGGTGGAGGTCGTTGGTTTAATTATTGCGTTCGGACGGCATCATCGATGCTAGATCGGCACCACCCTCAGGTCGACGCGCGGCGTCCCGTCCCGAGGTGTACTCATCCTTGTCGGGCGCCCCGGCGAATCGCCACTCTCCCGCGGCCGCCGAACCAAGATTTCATCACAAGTCATCGGTGTGAGGCTGGCATGGCTCGGAACGGAAAGACCGTCCTGCTGGTCGAGGACAACGAAGACAACCGCATCGTCTATTCCACGATCCTCCGACACTTCGGCTACGAGGTGAGCGAGGCGCTGAATGGCGAGGAAGGGATCGCCAAGGCGCGCGCGGAACGGCCGGACCTCATCCTGATGGACATCTCGATCCCGATCATCGACGGATGGGAAGCCACGCAGGTGCTCAAGCACGATCCGCTCACGCGCGACATCCCGATCATCGCCCTCACGGCGCATGCGCTCGCATCGGACCGCGAGAAGGCGATGGAGGTGGGCTGCGACGGGTATCTGGCCAAGCCCTGCGAGCCGCGCGCGGTCGTCGCCGAGGTGCAGCGCTTCCTGGGCAAGGACGCCGCGCAGAATGCCAGCTGAGGAGTTCACCGGCCACGCCGCCGTGGTCGCCGACGCGATCGCCGCGCCGAGCGCTGGCGTGAGTACGCCGCCCGGTGGCGCGATTCCCTCGGCCGCCGCCCTCGCCGAGGCCCCGCGCCCCGCGCCAGGCGCCGAGGGACGTGGCCGCATCCTCGTGGTGGACGACCACGAGGACAACATCGAGGTGCTGCGGGTGCGCCTCGAGAGCTGGGGCTACGGCACCGATGCGTGCTACAACGGCACCGACGCCCTGGCGTACGTCGAGAAGACGCCACCCGATCTCATCCTCCTCGACGTGATGATGCCCGAGATCTCGGGTATCGAGGTCGCCCGGCGGATCAAGGGCAACAAGTCGCTGCCCTTCATTCCGATCATCATGCAGACGGCGCTCGATTCCACCGAGGACAAGGTGGAAGGGCTCGAGGCCGGCGCGGACGACTACATCACGAAGCCGATCGACTTCGCCGAGCTGAAGGCGCGCCTGCGGTCGATGCTGCGCATCAAGCGGCTGCAGGAAGCGCTCGAGGAGCGCGAGAAGGAGCTGCTCGAGGTGAACGAGCGCCTGCGCTTCATGTCGCAGACCGACGGGCTCACGGGTCTCGACAACCGCCGGCACCTGAACGAGCGCATCGACGAGATGTTCCAGCATGCGCAGCGGCTCAACGAGCCGTTCTCCCTCGTCATGTGCGACCTGGACAAGTTCAAGAGCGTGAACGACACGTACGGACACCAGGCCGGCGACGAAGTGCTGAAGCAGCTGGCGAAGATTCTCAAGGAGGAGGCGCGCGAGATCGACCGCGTCGGACGCTACGGCGGCGAAGAGTTCATGCTGCTGTTGCCGGGCACCGTACTCGACGCCGCGGTGACGTTCGGGGAGAGGGTGCGGAAACGGATCGAGGCCAATACATTCACGTTCGACGGCGGCACTCTCCAGCGCACGGCGAGTTTCGGTGTGTCCGGATGGCCGCATCCGACGATCGGCGACAGCGACGCACTCGTGCGCACGGCGGACGACGCGCTCTACGTTGCCAAGGAAACCGGCCGCAATCGCGTCGTGCGGTACGACGGCGACGACTTCAACGCGCATCAATCCTCGAAAGATGGAGCAGACGCTGCCGCCAGGCCCGACTTCTCCGCCACCGACGCCGCAGACCCTTCCCAGCGCTGACGAGCTCGCGCGCCTCCGCGCGCGCGTGGCCGAGCTGCAGAAGGAACGCGATCACCTCGCCGCGATCGTCGACATCCTCCAGGAGGTCTCGGCCTCCCTCCACTTCGTCGACGTCCTCCAGGCGATCGCGCGCAAGCTCGGCGAGACGTTCGGGCTGGACCGCTGCGCGATCTTCCTGTCCGGCGACAAGGACGAGGTGCGGCTCGTCGCGAGCTACGAGGATCCGACGATCCGCAATCTCGTCGTGGACCTCAACCGGTATCCGGAGCTCAAGCGCGCGTTCGAGAGCGGCGAGACGGTGTTCATCCCCGACGCGGCAAACGATCCGATGCTGCGCAGCATCAAGTCGCAGCTCGACACGCGCAACGTGCGCTCGATCATCGTGGTGCCGATCCGCTGGGAAGGCTCGGTGATCGGCGCCATCTTCCTCCGCACCGAGCGCGAGGCGGAGGCGTTCAGCGAGGCCGACGTCCGCTTCTGCCAGACGGTCGCGTCGCTGACGGCCACGGCGCTGCGCAATGCGCATCGCTTCGAGACGCTGCTGCACAGCCAGGAGGACGTCGGCATCGCCCAGCGCAAGGCAGAGCTCCAGCGTGTGGCGCTCGTCGGCTTCATGCGCCGCCTGCTCGACCGGTACGCGAAGGGCGAGGAGCACACCTGGGCCGAGACGCTCCTGCCAAAGGCGGCGGACGAAGAGCTGGAGCGGCTGGTGACGGTCGCGATGCAGGTGCTCGAGGAAGAGGCCAAGGGCTAGGCGCGACCCGCATGCCCCCGGCCCCGCCCGAGCGCCGCGCTGCCGAGCTGCGCGCGCTGCTCCAGCAAGCGTCGTACGACTACTACGTGCACGACCGGCCGACAATGCCGGATGCCGAGTACGACCGCCTCTTCCGCGAGCTGCAAGAACACGAGCGCGCGCATCCGGCGCTCCGCACCGCTGACTCCCCGACGATGCGCGTCGGCGCGGAGCCGGCCACCGCCCTCGCGAAGCACACCCACCTCATGCCGATGATCTCGCTCGGCAACGCCTTCACCGAGGAAGAGCTGACGGAGTGGGAGGAGCGCATCGCGCGGCTGGTGAGCGAGGATGCGCGACGCGCCGGCTACGTGACCGAGCTGAAGATCGATGGCGCGGCGGTGAGCCTGACGTATCACGACGGCGTGCTCACCGTGGGCGCGACGCGCGGGAATGGCGTGGTGGGCGAGGACGTGACCGCCAACCTGCGCACGCTGCGCGACGTGCCGTTGCGCCTGCGCGGCGATGACGTGCCCGCGCTGCTCGAGATCCGCGGCGAGGTGTACATGCCGTTCAAGGGATTCGAGAAGATGAACGAGGAGCGCGTGGCGGTCGGTGAGCCAGTGTACGCCAATCCGCGCAACACCGCCGCGGGGGCGCTGCGCCAGCTCGATCCGTCGATCACGGCGCGGCGCCCGCTGCGATTCTTCGGTTACACCGTGGCGGCGCCGGCCGGCACGTCGCTCCCGTTCGAGACGCAGTGGGAGCTGCTCGCCACGCTCGAGCGGTGGGGGGTGCCCGTGGCGCCGCACCGGCGCCGGTGCACGTCGCTCGTTGAGGTGCACGCGTGGGCGCGCGACGTGGAGCAGCAGGTGCGGGCAGAGCTCGACTTCGCCATCGATGGGGGTGTGGTCAAAGTCGACAGCTTGAGACTACAGGATGAGCTGGGTGTGGTGGGCGGCCGCGAGCCGCGCTGGGCCATCGCGCGCAAGTTCGCCCCGGACATCGCCGAAACGGTACTGAAGGCCATCCAGGTGAACGTGGGGCGCACGGGCTCGCTCAATCCCTTCGCCGTGCTGGAGCCGGTGGAGATCGGCGGCACCACGGTGCAGCTCGCGACGCTGCACAACTTCGACCTCATTCGCACGAAGGACCTGCGCGTCGGCGACGTGGTGCAGGTGAAGCGCGCCGGCGACGTGATCCCGCAGGTGATCGGGCCCGTGCCGGAGCGGCGCGATCCGAAGAATCCGCCGACGTCATACCAGCCGCCGACGCGCTGTCCGTCGTGCAACACGCCCGTCGAGCGTGACGAAGAGGAGGCCGCGACGTACTGCCCCAACGTCGCCTGCCCTGCCCGGCAGCTCGAGGCGATCGTGCACTTCGCCTCGCGCGGCGCGATGGACATCCGCGGGCTGTCGTACGCGCGCATCGAACAGTTCATCGCCGCGGCGTACATACACGACGTGTCGGACCTGTATGCGCTCACCGTGGAACAGCTCACCGCGCTCGAACGGTTCGCCGACAAGTCCGCGGAGAATCTCGTGGAGGCGATCGGGGCGTCGAAGCAGCAGCCCCTGTCTCGCCTGTT
>JBBQDE010000046.1:0-11596 GCA_038319425.1 Gemmatimonadales bacterium | reverse complement strand
CCGGCAGTCCCGGCTGCACCGCGACGTGCAGCTCGGCGGCTGCCCCGCCCGGACCCATGTCGTACACGTGCACCAGCTGTGCGGCAGCCTCAGGATGCGGATATTCGCGCACGGGACGCATCCCGATCGACTTGAGCACCGCATCGGTCGGTTCGAGCGCCGGTACGCTCATGGTGATCGGGCCGAGTCCGCGCACCTGGTGTGCGGCTGGCACCGGGCTCCCGCTCCACGGATGCGCCTCACCCGTACCCGCGTCGTCCACGAGCGCGATCCGCTGGCCTTCGGCGTCCTCGAAGTCGAGCGTCAGCCGCCCATCGCGCTCGACGATCTCGCTCGCCGCCACCCTCGTCTCGCGCAGGTGATCCTGCCACCATCGCAGGGCGTCGAGCCCCGCAACGCGCAGGCCCGTGCGGGTAATGGCGCGCGTACCGCGGCGCTCGCGGTCCACCGGCCAGTCGAAGAAGGTGAGGTCCGTTCCCGGGCTTCCCTTCGCATCGGCGTAGAACAGGTGATACGCGCTCGTGTCGTCCTGGTTCACGCTGCGCTTCACGAGCCGCATGCCGACGGTACCGGTGTAGAAATGATGATTGTCCCGGATCTTCGCCGAGACAGCGGTGAGGTGATGAATGCCGCCGAGCTCCATGGTATCTCTATTTCCCGGCGCGAACTGGCGAGTCCGCGGCATCGATGGTCAGTGGACGAAGCTTCGCCTCGATCTCGGCCCGTCGCGGCTCGAGAAACGGAGGAAGGGAGAGCCGCTCGGCGTCGAGCGGTCCGTCCACCTGGAAGCCGGGCCCGTCAGTCGCGAGCTCGAACAGCACGTGGTTCGGCTCGCGCACGTAGACCGATGTGAAGTAGTGGCGGTCGACGATGCCGCTGTTGTGATGGCCGGCGGCATCAAGTCGCGTCACCCAGTCTTCGATCCGCTGCCCGGCCGGCACGCGGAGCGCGACGTGATGGACTCCACCCGCTCCGTAGCGTGCCCGCGAGAGATCATCACGGACAATCACATGCACCTCGGCGTGCGCGCCGCCGACGCCGATCTCGAACACGTGCACGTCGTGGTTCGCCGCGTCGGCCACCGGATAGGTGCGATCATGGCGCAGACCCAGCGCGTCGGTGAGGAAGCGAGCGGTCGGCTCGAGCACGGGCACGGTAATCTCCGTGTAGCCCAGGCCGCGAAGCTGACGATCCGCGGGCACGGGGCTTTCCTCCCATGAGAACACATCGCCTGCCCCGCCATCGTCCACCAGCGAAAGCGGTGTCCCTTCCCAATCGTCGAAATCGAGCACGGCCCGCCCGCCGCGTGTCGTGATCGCTGCGTGCGCCACGCCCGCTTCGTCCAGTCGCGACGCCCACCACTCGATGGTGGGCTCGCCGTTGACGCGGAAATTTGTGCGCGTGATGCTGTTGTTGCCGCGATGCTCGCGCGCCGCTTGCGGGATGTCGAACACGGTCATGTCCGAACCCGGAGTGCCCGCGCCGTCGCCGAAGAACAGGTGGTACATGCTCGGGTCGTCCTGGTTCACGGTCTTGATGACTGGACGCAGGCCGAGCACCTGGGTATAGAAGTCGTGCGTCCGGCCGATGTGTGCGCTGATGGCGCTGACGTGATGGACGCCGGCGAGATGGCCTTTCATTGAAGCATCGTTGGGCATGGCAGTTTTCCTCCTGCCATTAATCTTACCACTAAGATGTTTGATGTCAAGTGATCGCTCGTCGCCCGACCGGCCAGCGGCTACTTCTTGGCCGCCGTGAGCGCCTTGCCGATGACCCGCGCGCGGGCGAGATGGCGCTCCAGCTCCGGAATGACGCCCTGGATCAAGCGCTTCACCTCGGCGTGCGTCGCCTTCCCTTCCATCTCGCGCGCGTCCTTGATCATCGCCACGTGCCCATCCACCACATGGCGAACGTACGTGGTGTCGAACGTCGCGCCCTTCGGCAGCTTGTTGAGCTGGGCTGCCAGCGCCTGCTGATGCGCCTTCGTCGTGTCGTTGGCGGCCGGCTGCTCCGGAATCTTGAGTCGCTGCGACAGCGTGCGGGCGTCGTTCTCCTGCGCCGAGTGGTTGTCCGCAAGCTGGCGAGCGAAGGCGCGCAGATCGGCGCTCGTAGCCTTGCCAACCGCGATCTTCGCGGCCTGCAGCTCCATCCGATCTCCCTGCGCGAGGCGCGCGAGGATGTTGTTGTCGGTGAGCGCGACGGTGGCACGCACCGCGCGGGCCGCCGTGTCCGGTGGCGCGCTGGACTTGTGCGATGCGGCATAGGCCTCTTCGCTCGCGGCCACGATGCTGTCGCGACGGGTGCCGGCGTCGTCGCTTGCGCACGCGAAACCGGAGAGGCTCGCGACGGCGAGCAGGATGGTGAGGCGCGGCAGGAACATGAGTGGCTGGGGCATGTCGGGGGCGTGGTGAAGGCGACGTCAGCAGCGCTGTCGCACGGCCCGTGCCCGCCACGAAAGGGCCTAGGACCACGGGTAGCGGATCATCGCGCGGACGATCATTCTGGATGTCATCGGCCACCCGGGCACACGAACCCGCCGCGCGGCCGCCGTGCCTCTCGATCCCGTCCACACCTGGAGTCCCATCGATGGACCGTCTGCTTCGACTCACTACCGCTTCGCTGTTCGCCCTCGCCTCCTTCTCCTCTGCGCCGCTCGTCTCATCGGTCCGTGCGCAGGCCGCGACCGCCGCGGCCGCTGGACGGCCCATGACGTGGCTCGACGTCCAGAACATGCGTCAGGTCGGCTCGCCGGCACCGAGCCCCGACGGCAAGTGGCTGCTCTATACGCTGAGCACCCCGGACTGGAAGGAGTCGCGGCGGCAGAACGACGTCTACGTCGTGAACACGGCCCAAGGCATCGCGAGCACGCGCCGGCTCACCTTCACCAACGACAAGAACGAGACGGCTCCTTCGTGGTCGCGCGACGGGAAATTCTTCGTCTTCCTCTCCGACCGCGACGCCGCACGGGACGCCGCACGGGACGCCGCCGCGAATCGCGGCAGCAGCCCGCCGACCAGCGGGCCGGGCGCCCCCTACTTTCCGCCCGCCGTGGGCGGGGGAATGGGCGGACCCACATATCAACTCTATCTCATGCGTCCGGACGGTGGCGAAGCGCGCCGCATCACTGACGCAAAGGATGGCGTGACGACCTACGCCTTCGCGAAGGATGGAACGTCACTCGTCTATCGGTCCGGACCGGTGACACAGGAGCAGCTCTACGCGCTTCCCGTTGCCGCGCTCGCGGCCGGCGATTCCGCGCCGCCGTCACAGCTCACGCGTCACGCCAACGGCATCGGGCTCTGGCGCATGTCGCCCGACTCGCGCCGCATCTACTTCGTGACGGCCGACACGACCGATCCCGATGAACGGCTGCGCCTCGAGAAGCGGTTCGACGTGCGCGTCAGGAACGCCGACGTGCCGATCTCCAGCCTGTGGGCGCTCGACCTCGACACGAAGCGCACCACGCGCCTCACCCGCGATACGAGCTACACCGTCGGCGAATTCGACATCTCGCCTGACGGCAAGTGGGTCGGCTTCCGGGGCATCTCGGCGAACCGCTACGATCGCAACATCCTCGAGCAGAACATCAACGCGGACATGTATCTGCTCGAGGTGGCATCGGGGCAGATAGAACGGCTCACGAAGAACACGGAGATCGGCGAGAGCAACGTGAGCTTCTCGCCGGACAGCCGCACGGTCGCCTTCTCGGCGCCGGACGACTTCGTCTTCATGCACAATCAGAAGGTCTACCTCCGCCCCGTGAACGAGCGCGGTGCCCCGTTCAGGAAGCTCGGCGCCGCATTCGACGGAGATGTCACGGTCGGCTTCTGGTCCAGGGACGGGAACACCATCTACTTCAATGAAGGGGTGAAGGCGACCAATCAGGTGCTCGCGCTCGACATCGCCGCGAATACCGTGCGGCCGGTGATTCAGGAGCAGGCCAGCATCTCCGTGAATGAGGACGACGAGACGGGCCGCCTGATCATCAGCTACGCCGATCCGCGCACCGCCAACACGCTCTTCACCGTGCCGAGTGCGCGCGAGCTTGGCACACGGAGCGCGTGGGTGCAGCTGACCGACGCGAACGCGTGGGTTCGCCAGCTCGCGCTCGGCAACGCCGAGGAGATCACCTGGACGTCCGCCGATGGCCGGAAGGTGGGCGGCGTGCTGGTGAAGCCGGTGGGCTATCAGGCGGGGCGGCGTTATCCGCTCATCGTCTCCATCCACGGCGGCCCCGCAGCGGCGGACGTGCTGGGCTTCAACGGCGGCTACGGCTCACAGGTATATGCCGGGGCCGGGTACGCCGTACTGATGCCCAACTATCGCAACTCCACCAACTACGGCCAGCAGTTCAAGGTGGAGAGCCAGGGTGACTACTTCACGAAGGGGTACCAGGACATCATGGCCGGCGTCGACCACCTCATCGCGCAGGGGATGGTGGACAGCGCGCAGATGGGCGTCCTCGGCTGGAGCGCGGGCGGCCACTGGTCGAACTGGATTCTCACCCACACGACCCGGTTCAAGGCGATCTCCACCGGCGCGGGCGTCTTCAACTGGATCTCGATGTACGGCCAGAGCGACACCCAGCGCGGGCGGCAGTGGTACCTCGGCGACAAGCTGTACTACGACGACATGGAGAGCTGGTGGAGGCAGTCGCCGGCGGCGTACATCAAGAACGCGAAGACGCCGACGATGATTCACGTCGTGGACAACGACCCTCGCGTGCCGCGCCCGCAGAGCGAGGAGCTGCACATGGCCCTCAAGCGACTCGGCGTCCCGACGGAGTTCTACGTCTACCCCGGCAACACCCACGGCATTCCCGATCCGCGAAACCAGTTCGTGAAATCCACGGCCGAGATGGCGTGGATGGACTACTGGGTGCGGCACTCCGGACGCAAGTTCGCCTGGCGGGACGTGCTCAAGACGCTCGACGAGCCGAAGGAGACGAAGGCCGCGGTGTCGATGACCCCGTGACGTGTCACGAGTGGATGTCAGTTCGGCCCACCGACCTGCACCTGCACGCCATGGATCGTGTACGGCGCGACGCGATCCATCGCAACGCGAAGCAATACTCCCTCCTGCAGGGTGGAGCGCAAACGCACCTCGACTGGGCCGTCGACAAAGGTCTCGATGCCGAGAATATGGAGGACCCCCAGTCGCTCGCGCATGCCCGAGATCCGCTGCACTCGCACCTCGAGCCCCGGAGCCCCGGGCTCCATGACGAAGTGCGCTTCGATGTAGCGACGCACCTGCGCCGTGTCGCCACTGTTCATGGACTCGACGAGCTGCGCGAGCAAAGCTGCCATCGGCGCGGGAACGGGCGTGCCTCCCGGCCGATGCGCTACGCTACCACCACCGACGTCGGGATTCGGCAGGCCGAGCAGCGCACCGAGTGCGCGACGGATCAACGGCGCCTTCATTTCCACGTTCGTGGACGCGATGAGGATCTCGGTGTGCGACTGCGGATCACGTTCATACAGGAAGAAGTTCACGCCGTCGGAACCAGCGAGTCCCACCGGCTCAGCGGGATTGAACCGCGACTCGCGCCCAGTGCGCGGCAACAGCGAATCGCTCTCGAAGAGCGCGCGGTAGAACGCGTGCATGTCGTCCACGGTGGAGAGCATGCCGCCGTTGCCTCGCAGGTTCCACCACGGCCCATCCGGCGCGTGCGACTTCGCGAGCATGGTGCCAGCATCCGCACCGCCCGCGAGGTAGCCGTGCGCCAGATCCGCCGCGGCGAAGGCGGGCAGGAGGAAGCCAGTGCGGCGCAGACCGAGCGGCGTCAGGATCGCATCGCGGATGTGCTCATCATAGCTGCGATTGGTGACCTGCTCGATGATCGCGGCGAGCAAGCTGTAGCCGGTGTTCGAGTAGCTCTCGCGCGCGCCAGGGACGAACGGCAGCCGGAATCGCATCGCGCTGTCTACCAGCGCCGCGCGCGTCACGGGCTCGAAATCGCCGCCGAGGCCGAGCGGGAACCCGGCACGATGATCGAGCAGTTGGCTGATCGTGATGCCGCGCTTGTCGGCCGGCGCGGCGAAGAACTTTCCGAGCGAGTCACGCAGGGACAGCCGCCCCTGGCGCTCGAGCTGTAGAATGGCGACGGCCGTGAAGTCCTTGGTGTTCGAGCCGATCTGGACGACGGTCGCCGGCGCGAACTGCACGTGCGATGCGCGGTTGGCGAGCCCGTACCCTTTCCTCAAAAGGATGGCGCCATCCCGGTCCACGCGCACCACGCCACTGAAGCCGTTCGCCTCGGCGGCATGCATCGCGGAGTCGAGCCGAGTGCCGATGGCCTGGGCGCCGAGCAGCGCCGGGAGGAGCAAGCCAATCAGGAACGATCTGACGGCGGTGAGGCTGCGCATGGTCCTGGGAAGGGAAGAAGGAAGGGTCGCGGCGACTCAACCGATGGGACACGCGACCTGCGCCTGACGGTTTCCTCGGGCGCGCAACGATGGAGGCGTCAATACGTAAATCCTTCTGGAGGTAGTCGGCCTTGCTGGACGCCACTGGCTCGCCGGCCCAGATTAGGTCAGGACATCAGGGTGACGACGACACGGAGCAGTCATGACAGTACGATTCAAGATCATTGGACAGGCGCGGACGGTCGATGTTCCGTCCGACATGCCGCTTCTCTGGGTGCTGCGCGACGTACTGAACCTGAAGGGCACCAAGTTCGGGTGCGGTGCCGCGCAGTGCGGCGCGTGCACCGTTCACTTGAACGGCACGGCCACGCGGTCCTGCGTGCTTCCGGTGTCGGCCGTTCAGGCGGCGGAGATCACGACGATCGAGGGGTTGTCGCCGGACGGCACTCACGCGCTCCAGCGTGCGTGGGAGGAGCTCGACGTGCCGCAGTGTGGCTACTGCCAGGCAGGCCAGCTGATGTCGGCCGCCGCACTGCTCGAGCAGCATCCGCAGCCCTCCGACAGTCAGATCGACACCGCGATGAACGGCAATCTCTGTCGATGCGCCACCTACCTTCGCATTCGGCAGGCGATTCACCGCGCCGCCGTACTCAAGGTCGAGGCGACGCAGGCTGGCCGTCCACGTCGCCTGAACGGGAGGACGCCATGATTCCGCCAGTCACCGAGGCGCGAGGCGGACTGTCGCGCCGCGAATTCCTGCGCGCCAGCGCCATCGCCGGCGGCGGCATCCTGCTCGCCAGTTATCTCGAGCCGCTCGGCGCATCGAATGCACACGACTTTCTCGTCGAACCGTCGCCCTCGACGCTCAACGCGCTGATCAGGATCACGCCTGACGGTGTCGTCACGATCGTGAGCAAGAACCCCGAGATTGGCCAGGGGATCAAGACCGCCCTTCCGATGATGGTGGCCGAGGAGCTCGACGTGGACTGGAAGAACGTCCGCGTCGAGCAGGCGCCGCTCGACACGAATCGCTTCACGCAGCAGTTCGCCGGCGGGAGTAGCGCGACGCCCAACAACTGGTTGCCCATGCGCCGTGCCGGTGCGGCGGGCCGTGCGATGCTCGTCGCGGCCGCCGCCGCGCAGTGGGGCGTTCCTGCGGCCGAGTGCGTGACGGAGAAGGGGGTCGTGCATCACCGCGCGAGCAACCGGTCAGTGTCGTATGGCGCGATCGCCTCGGCGGCAGCCTCCCTTCCGGCGCCGGATCTCGCGACTGTGCCGCTCAAGGATCCGAAGACGTTCGGCATCGTGGGCACGCGCGTACGCGGCGTGGACAACCATGCGATCGTGACCGGACAACCCATGTACGGCATCGACGTCATGGTGCATGGAATGCTCTACGCGACCTTTGCCAAGTCGCCGGTGTTCGGCGGCACGGTCGCCGAGGCGAACCTCGCCGAAGTGCGGAAGCAGCCCGGCGTGCGTTACGCCTTTATCGTCGAGGGAGGCGCGGCGCTGACCGGTCTGCTGGGGGGAGTGGCCATCGTTGCGGACAGTTGGTGGCTCGCGAAGAAGGCGCGCGAGGCGCTGAAGGTCACATGGAAGGAGGGTACCACCGCAAGCCAGAGCAGTGCGGCATTCGCCCGGCAGGCGGCCACGCTCGCAACGCAGCCACCGCAGCGATCCCTCCGGAAGGACGGTGATGTGGATGCCGCCCTCGCCGGTGCCGCCAAGGTGGTACGGGCCGAGTACTTCTATCCGTTCATCGCGCACGCACCGCTCGAGCCGCAGAACTGTACCGCGTACCTCCGTGGCGGAAAGCTGGAGCTGTGGGCGCCGACGCAGGTACCCGAATCCGGACGCGGCCTGGTGGCACGCACCCTCGGGATCAAGGAAGAAGACATCACGATCTACATCACGCGCGCTGGCGGCGGGTTCGGCCGGCGGCTGAACAACGACTACATGGTGGAAGCCGCCTGGATCGCGAAGGAAATCGGCGTGCCGGTGAAGCTGCTCTGGTCGCGCGAAGACGACATGCAGCACGACTTCTATCGGCCGGCCGGCTTCCACAACTTCGCCGGTGGGGTGGATGCGAGTGGAAAGCTCGTGGCGTGGCAGAATCACTTCGTGACATTCGGCGATGGACAGACCTTCGCGCCGTCGGCAGGGATGAATGCGAGCGAGTTCCCCGCGCGGTTCGTCCCGAACTACACGCTGTCGTCGTCCGTCATGCCGATCGGCGTGCCGACGGGTGCCTTGCGCGCCCCGGGCAGCAACGGAATTGCATTTGCCGCGCAGTCGTTCATCGACGAGCTGGCACACGCGGCCGGCCGCGATCCGGTGCAGTTTCGCCTCGACATGCTCGCGGCCGAACAACCAGCGCCGGCGCCGGCCGGCACCGGTCCGCAACCGATACCGTTCGACGGCGTCCGGATGCGCGGTGTGCTCGAGGCCGTGGCCGAGCGATCAGGGTGGGGCACGCGCCCCCTGCCGCGCGGCACGGGCATGGGCGTCGCGTTTCACTTCAGTCATCGCGGCTATTTCGCCGAGGTCGTGCGGGCGACCGTGAGTCGCGCTGGTGTGCTGTCGGTGGAACAGGTGTGGGTGGTGGGCGACGTCGGCAGCGAGATCATCAACCCGAGCAACGCCGAGAACCAGGCCCAGGGCGCGGTGCTCGACGGCCTGGGCCAGGCGCTTGGACAGGAGATCACCATCGAGGGCGGTCGCACAAAGCAGAGCAACTTCCACGATTTCCCCCTGCTCCGACACACGCAGGCGATGCCGGTGGATGTGCACTTCCTGAAGACCGCGTTTCCCCCAACGGGGCTCGGCGAACCGGCGCTGCCACCGGTGATACCGGCGCTATGCAACGCCATTTTCGTTGCGACCGGCAAGCGTGTGCGATCCCTGCCGCTGTCGAAGCAGGATCTGCGACCGACATGAGCCACGAGCGGGGACAACGGCGATCGGCCCCAACGACTTATCGGGGCGGCGATGCGCCACCCGGAGCGAAGGGACACGAGGCCGCGCTGGCGCACGCGCGTGCCATCGTCGACCTGGCCTTCGGCCCCGTGTCCTCGCGCGCGTTCGACGTCCGCTACTGGGACGGCAGCGTGGATCACGGCCAGATCCCGGCGATCTCGTTCCGGCTGGGCGTGAACCGTCCAGGCGCGCTGCGGCGGATGCTGCTGCCGCCGAACGAGCTCTCCATCGTCGAGGCGTATCTCTCGGGTGACATCGACATCGACGGTGAGCTGGAGGCGGCGATGGGGCTCGCGGACGACATCGGCGCCCGCGTGCGCTCGCCGCGCGTACTCCGGCAGTTGCTCACGCATCTGCTCGCGCTGCCGCGACGAGATGCGGTGGACGATGTGCGCACGGGAAGCAGTGTTCGCGTGGTCGAGCCGGTTGGCAAGCCGCATGAGCCGTCACGCGACCAGGCGGCCATCCGCTTCCACTACGACGTGGGCAACGACTTCTACGCGTTGTGGCTCGACGAGCGGATGGTCTATTCCTGCGCCTACTTCCAGCGGCCTGGGGATTCACTGGCGGATGCGCAACGCGCCAAGCTCGACCTGATCTGCCGAAAGCTGCGGCTGCAACCCGGTCAGCGTCTGCTCGACGTGGGCTGCGGCTGGGGCGCGCTCATCATCCACGCCGCGCAGCACTATGGCGTGGAGGCGCTGGGTATCACCCTGAGCGAGGCGCAGGCGACATGGGCGCGCGAACGCATTGCCGCGGCGGGCCTCGCGCACCGCTGCCGCGTCGAGATCCGCGACTACCGCGCCCTGCCGCCGGACGAGCGGTTTCACCGTATCGCCAGCATCGGCATGGTCGAGCACGTGGGTGAGCCCCAGCTGCCCACCTATTTCGCGGCGCTCCATCGCGCGCTGGAACCGGGCGGACTGCTGCTCAACCACGGCATCGTGAACCACCAGGAAGCACGGCGGACCTCGCCGCTCGACTGGCTCGGGCACCGGCTCTGGAAGCGCGACGCATTCATCCACCAGTACGTGTTTCCCGACGGCAAGCTCACGTCGTTCCACAGCGTGATCGCCGCCGCCGAGGGTGCGGGCTTCGAGACCCGTGACGTCGAGAGCCTCCGCGAGCACTATGCCCTCACCCTGCGCGCCTGGGTCGGCCGGCTGCTGCAACACCAGGATCACGCCATCGCGCTCACGAGCGAGCGCATCTTCCGCATCTGGCGACTGTACATGACCGCGTCGGCGTACGCGTTCGCGAACGGCCGTATCAACGTGGTGCAGGCGCTGCTCGCGAAGGCCCGGCCGGATGGAAGCGTCGAGCTGCCGCTGACACGCGACGACCTCTACGCCGAACCACTGACCGCCTGATCGTCTGCGGCTGACGGCTCGAGCATCGCGGTAGCTTGTCCCGAATGACCCGCGATGATTTCATCGGCTTCAGCCGATCGCTCGGACGCACTCCGCCGCTTGACCGGATGACCGTGCCGGTGCGCGGACTCGCGTTCGCCGTCTGGACCTCGCCGCCGGTGGCCCACGTGCCACCGCTGCTGCTCGTGAACGGCGGCATGCTGTACGATCACGCGCTCCTCTGGCCCGCGCTCTCCCCGCTCGCGGCGGCGCGCCAGGTGATCCTGTACGACCAGCGCGGGCGCGGCGCGACGCAGGTACCGCCCGATCCACTCGCCGCGCGGATCGAGGACGACGCCGACGACGTCGGTGCGCTTCGGCGCGCGCTCGGCATCCGGCGCTGGGATGTGCTCGGCCATTCGTGGGGCGGCGGTATCGCGCTGCTCGGCGTCGCGCGGGACGCGGCGGGCACGCGTTGTCTCGTTACGGTGGACTCCGTGGGGCCGACGAGCGCATGGATGCCGGCGCTGCATGCCGCCGCGATGTCGCGAGTGAATGCCGACGATCGCGCCACGCTCGATCGGCTGGGTGGCGCGCCGCAGCACGAGCCGGATCCCGCCGTGCACGGCGCCTACAGCCGCGCGAGCTACTCGGCGTGGTTCGCCGATCCCGAGATGGCGGCGCATTTCGCGCCACCTCACGCCGCGAGTGTGACGGGCGCCGCAATCGCGGCACGTTTGCGTCGCGAGGGGTATGACTGGCGTGACGAGCTGCGTGCCCTTTTTGTGCCCACACTCGTCCTTCATGGTGAACGGGACGCGCTTCCTTCTGCGGTCGCTCTCGAGCTCTCCGAGCTGCTGCCGAACGCGCGTCACGCCCTCCTCCCGGACGCCGGCCACATGC
>JBBQDE010000045.1:0-11708 GCA_038319425.1 Gemmatimonadales bacterium | reverse complement strand
CGCGGCGCGAAATCGGTCAATCCGAAGATTGTCGTGCTCACCTCATACATCGGCAACTGGGACGACGTGAGCGCGGGAAAGGAGCAGGCATTGGCGCAGATCGGCCGCAACGCCGACATCATCTTCCAGAACGCGGACGCGGCCGGCCTCGGAGTGTTCCAGGCCGCCCGTGAAACGAAGCGAGCACTCGTCATCGGCTCCAACTCCAACCAGAACGCGGTCGCACCGGAAGTCACGCTCGGCAGCGTCGTGATCGATCTGCCGCTTGCCTTCCTCACCGTCGCCCGCGAGGTGAAGGAGCAGCGTTTCACTCCCCGCGTCATTCGCCTGGGCTCCCAGAGCGACGTCATCAACCTCGTGCTCAACCCATCGATGGACGCGCGCATTCCGGCGACCTTGCGGCACACGGTGGATTCGGCGCACGCCGCGTTTCGTGCCGGCCGGACGGCGCCGGCAGCTGCCACGCCCTAGCGCTCGATGCCGCTTCAGTCCGCCCCGCTCGAGCGCATCGCCGAGCACCTCGATGCCCTGCTGCGCACGACGGAGATTCCCGATTATCCCGGTGCGCTGAACGGCGTGCAGGTCGAGCACCGGGGGCCAGTGACACGGTGCGCCGTCGCCGTGGACGTCTCGCTGCGCACCATCGAAGGAGCCATCGCCGAGAAGGCGAACCTCCTCGTGGTCCACCATGGTCTATACTGGAGCGGCGTACAACCGCTTCGCGGCCGCTTCTACGAACGCACGCGCCTGTTGCTGCAGCACGACGTCGCCGTCTATTCGTCGCACCTGCCGCTCGACCTGCATCCCACCCTGGGCAACAACGCGCTGCTCGCGCGCGCACTGGGACTCGCGCCAAGCGGCGGATTCGGGCGATATCAGAACATCTCCGTGGGAGTGATGGGCGAGGCGGACGTCGACACGACCGTGCTGGCGATGAGGGCGCGCGCGATCGCCGAACAGGAAGGCGGAGGGCTCGTCACCGTGGGGGTCGACGCCGGCCGTCGCACGCGCCGCTGGGCGATCTGCACGGGCGCGGGTGCGTCGAGCGATACGCTCCGAGAAGCGGCGGCGGCGGACGTGGATACGTTGATCGTCGGCGAAGGCCCGCACCATACCGGCGTCGAAGCGCAGGAGCTCGGAATCGCCGTGCTCTACGCAGGCCATTATGCCACGGAGACATTCGGGGTCCGCGCCCTTGGCGGCGAGATCGAGCGCGCCTTCGCGCTGCCCTCGGTGTTCATCGCGGCACCGACGGGCCTGTGATGCGACGCAGGTGAGCGCCCCCGCGCTGCTTCTGGCCGGCATCTCCAAGCGATACGGCGCCGTCGCCGCGCTCGAAGAGGCGACGTTCACGCTTCGTCCCGGTACGGTACACGCGCTGCTCGGCGAGAACGGCGCGGGGAAGACCACCCTGATGCGGGTGGCGTTCGGCATGGTGCACCCCGATGCCGGCTCGGTGCACGTGCAGGGTCGCGTCGTCCATCTGGCGTCGCCGGCGGCGGCGATCGCGGCAGGGATCGGCATGGTCCACCAGCATTTCACGCTGGTGCCGTCCATGACCGTCGCCGAGAACATCTCGCTCGGTGGTCGCGGCCTGCTGCGACGCGGCGCCAGTGCTGCGCTGGTGCACGACGCCGCTCGGCTCACCGGATTCGCGCTCGATCCCGCATCGCGCGTGGAGAACCTCCCGGTCGGGGCGCAGCAGCGAGCCGAGATCGTGAAGGCCCTCGTTCGGAAGGCGCGAATACTCGTACTCGACGAGCCCACCGCTGTGCTGGCGCCCGCGGAAGCCGACGATCTCCTACGTTGGCTCCGAACGTTCGCCGTCGAGGGAAATGCTGTCGTGCTCATCACCCACCGGCTGCCCGAGGCACTCGCCGTGGCGGACGACGTGACGGTCCTGCGGCGCGGTCGCGTCGTGTACACCGGCCGCGCCGCCGATTCCTCCAATGCATCACTCACGACGGCGATGATCGGGGTCGAGCTGCCGCGCTCGATCGACGCGGCCAGCACGCCCAGCACCGAGACCGTGATCTTTCGTGCCGATCGGTTGTCGGTGCGCGACGAACGCGGCGTCATGCGCGTTCGGGGGGCGAGCTTCTCGGTGCGTGGCGGCGAGCTGGTTGGCGTCGTTGGTGTCGAAGGTGCCGGGCAGCGCGAGCTGCTGCGAGCGCTCGCCGGCCGTCGCGAGTCCGCCGGCGGCATCCTCGATCGCCCTGACATCGTCGGTTTCGTCCCGGAGGATCGACATCACGACGCGGTCCTGCTCGACCGTCCGCTCGCCGAGAACATCGCGCTTCGTGGCGCGGGGCGTCGAACCGGCACGGTGGACTGGGCCGCGATGCGCGCCCGCACCGTCTCGCTCATGCAGGCCTACGACGTCCGCGCCACGAACGAGCGTGCCCCGATGAGCACACTGTCCGGTGGCAACCAGCAGAAGCTCGTGCTCGCGAGGGAGCTGGACGACACTCGCGGAGCATCCGGCGCGCCGCTCGCCATCGTGGCCGAGAATCCGACCCGCGGCCTGGACGTGCGGGCCACGGGCGAGGTGCACGCGCGGCTGCGCGCCGCACGCGATCACGGCGCCGCCGTGGTGATGTACTCGAGCGACCTCGATGAGGTGTTGTCGCTCGCGTCGCGTGTGCTCGTCGCCTATGCCGGGACCGTGCGCGAGGTCACGCCCGAGCGTGACGTCGTCGGACGGGCGATGCTCGGCCTGGACTGACCCCGCGCGGCGACGCCTGGCTCAGGCGCGCAGCCGGCGGATGGCCGCGATGCCCAGCGCGGGGCCGAGGGCCAGTACGGGAAAGGCGTACCGCCAACCCGCGTACGTCGCGACCACCGGCACGAGCTGCACGGTGACAGAGGTGAGCAGAAACCCGATGGACGTCTGCAGGGTCAGCGCAGTACCGATCGCGTGCGGCGCGACCACGCGAGTGACGAGCGTCGAGAATTGCGCGCTGTCGGCGATCACGGCGATGCTCCACACGATGAGCAGCGGCACGACCAGGAACGGCGACCGGCCGAACACGAGGGGAGTGAGCAGCGCACAGGTGCCGCTGACGGTCATCGCGACAACGACCAGCCGTACGTAGCCGACGCGGTCGGCGAGCTCGCCGCCAAGCACGCATCCGATCGCACCCATCGCCATGACCACGAACGACAGGAAGGCAATCCACCCGGCGCCGGACGCCGGCGCCGAGCCCGCATCTGCATGCGCGACCGCGCTGGCGGCGAGAAAACTCGGGATCCAGATCCAGCACGCATAGAGCTCGAGCATGTGACCGGAGTAGCCGCCGAGGACTTGTCGATAGCGCGCGTCGCGCAGCACGGAGCCGACGAGCGCGAGGTCGAACGGTCGCCGCGAGAAGGGGGCGGCACCATCGCTGTACAGGAGCGCGATGAGCACAGCTGCCACCAGCGCCGTGCCCGATGAGGCAAGCACCACCTGGACGACGCCGGCGCCCGGGAGGGCGTGGATCAGGAAGGGGAGCGCCTTTCCGATGGTCAGCGCGCCGACGACGACGCCGATGGCGAGACCGCGTCGTGAGCTGAACCACGTCGCCGCCATCTTCATCGCCGGTGGATACACGCCGGCGAGGCAGACTCCGGTCAGGGCCCGGCACAGCAGTGCCGTTCGATAGCCCGGCGCCGCCAGCACCAGGGCGTTCGCCGCGGCGGCCGCTACCGCGGAGACGCTGAAATAGGTGCGGGCGGGCACGATGTCGGCGAGGTTCAGGAGCGCGGCGAGCGCGGTCCCGAACACGAATCCGAGCTGGACGACGGTGCTGAGCCATCCCGTCTCGGCCGGCGAAAGAGTCCAGCGCGCGGCCAGCTGCGGGGCCACGGCATTGGCGGCGAACCAGACCGACATTCCGAGCAGCTCGGCCAGCGCGATAATCCCCAGCATGCGCCACCGCCTGGGGTCTTCCGTTCTCGTCGAGGTTCGCTCAGCACCTTGTTCGAGCACGTGCATGGGGCGACAGTCTACAACGCGCCGCGTCACGCCGCCGCCCCCACGCCGATGTCCGTTTTTCGCTCCCTTGCCTTCGCCACGCTGCTCGTGGCCGCCACGCTGCTCGCGACAGCACTGCTGCTCGCGATCGGCGGCTACGACGTCCGTCTCGCGCTCGCCGCCCTGTGGACGGGATCGGTGGGGTCGTGGTATTCCCTCACGTCCGCCACGCTCGTGCGGGCAATCCCGCTCATGCTCAGCGGCGGAGCAATTGCCGTCGCGTTTCGCGCCGGTGTGTTCAACATCGGCGCGGAAGGCCAGCTGCTTGCCGGCGCAGCCGTGGCAGCGGCCGTGGCGCTCGGCCTGCCTTCGTTTGGCATGGCAACGCTGCTGCTCGCGCTCGTGGTGGGCGCGGCCGGCGGCGCGGCATGGGCGTCGATCGCCGCGTTGCTCCGCGCCCGCTTCGGCGTGCTCGAGGTGATCAGCACCATCATGCTGAACTTCGTGGCGCTGTCCGCGGTGTCGTATCTCGTGCGGGGTCCGTTGCAGGAGCCGACGCACGCGTATCCACAGACCTCGTCCATCGCCAGCGCGGTCCGGCTCATCCAGATCCCGGGCGCCGGCCGCCTCCACGTGGGCCTCGTGCTCGCGCTGGGCGTTCTCGGCGCGGCGGGATGGATCATGCGGCATACCGCCGTCGGCTTCCGCCTGCTCGCGGTGGGCGAGAGCGCCTCGGCATCGGCGAGCGCGGGACAGATCGACGTCGGCGCCGTGACGATGCGCGCCTTCCTGGTCAGCGGGGCGCTCGCCGGCCTCGCGGGAGCGGTCGAGGTGCAGGGGGTGACCTTCGCCCTCTACGAGAATATCTCGCCTGGCTACGGCTACACGGCCATCGCCGTAGCGCTCCTCGCGGGACTCGACCCGTGGCGAGTCATCGTGTCGGCCCTGCTCTTCGCCGCGCTTGAGGCGGGGGCCGGCGCGATGCAGCGCGACGCCGGCGTGCCCTCGACGCTCGTTTCCGTCGTCGAGGCGCTGCTGATCCTTGCAGCGGTGACGGCCCAGGCGCTTCGCCTTCGGCGTAGCGACGCGCCGGCTGCCGAGTTGCCCGCGCCCGTCGTCGTGCGTGCCTCGTGAGCGAGGTCGAGGTCGTCGCTCCGTTTCTTGCCGCAGCCGTTCGCACCGCGACGCCGCTCGCGCTGGCCGCGCTCGGCGAAGTGCTCGTCGAGCGGGCTGGGCTCATCAACATTGGGCTCGAAGGCGCCATCCTCGCTGGAGCCTTCGGTGCGCTCGTTGGGGCCACCACGGCGGGCGTCGCCGCCGGATATGCCGGAGCCATTCTCGCGGGACTCGTCGTCGCCGCGCTGTTCGCCACCTGCGTCGTTCTGTTGCGGGCAGACCAGATCATCACCGGAACCGCGTTAACGCTGATGAGCGTTGGCGTCACCGGCACGCTCTACCGCGCGATCTACGGAAGCAGCGGCGCCGCGCTGTCTCTCCCGACGAGCGCCCCGCTGCCGATCCCCGGACTGTCCTCCATTCCCGTGATTGGTGCGGCGCTCTTTGCCCAGCCGCCGGTCACTTATGTGGTCTACCTGCTCGCGCCAGTGCTGGCGTGGTGGCTCGGGCGTACGCACGCGGGGCTGGCCTTGCGCGCCATCGGCGAGCGGCCGGAGGCGGCGGAAGCAGCAGGGATCGCGGTGAATCGGATGCGGGTGCTCGCGGTTCTGGCAGGCGGTGCACTCGGGGGGCTCGCCGGAGGCACGCTGGTGCTCGCGCAGGCCGGCACGTTCGCCGAAAACATGTCGGCGGGACGAGGGTTCATCGCCATCGCCATCGTGGTGCTCGGCCGTTGGCGTCCGATGGGTGTCGCGCTCGCCGCTCTCCTGTTCGGTGCGGCTAGCGCATTGCAGTTCGCGTTTCAGGCCATGGGATGGGGCGCACCGTACCAGCTCTTTCTCGCCATTCCCTACCTGCTGACCCTCGCCGCGCTCGGAGGCGCCGTGGGCCGGGCGCGCGCCCCGGCGGCCCTGGGCAAGCCGCTCTCGCGGCCGGTCAACCGCAGCTGATCGTGCCGCTCGACCAGCGGGGACGCCATCGCCGCGGGGCTGCGCGCTCGAGCATGCGATAGGAGATGCCGGCATCGTTGTCGCGGGCGACGACGAGCATGGGCGGCATGGCGGGGCCCAGTCGGACACCCGCGAGGACCTCGGGAGTGATCACGGCTTCCTCACGCCCGAAGTCGCGCTCGGCATAGGCAAGCCGATAGGGGCCCGATGTCACGCCGCTGTCGCGCTCCGCGATGAGCAGCGTCTGCTCCTCCCGCGGATTGGCCTCCTGGTTCACGCGCCGCACCACGTGCGCCACGAGCGCCTGCACGCCGGGCGCGGCCTGAAAGCGTCGGATGTCGTGTGCGGTGAAGCGGAGACCCTGAAACGACGCGTCCGTGGGAAGCGTAACCGTCGAGGCCAATCGCGACGCTTCCGCGGCGAGGACCATGCTGTCGCGCGACGAGAGCACGTCCACCGAGTCGAGCGCCATGGGCAGGGCACGCGCGTTGACGAAGCCCACCGCCCATGTCGCCGTCGAATCCGGTTGGAGCGCGCGCAGCGGCCACCGCTCACACTCGTCGGTCCCATCGCCTGATGGCGCACCGAGCAGTCCCGTGATGACGGCGCCGCCCCGACCGATGAGCGTCACCGGAAGCTGCCGCATGCTCGCCGAGTCGAGTTGCGCCACGGCATCGCTGTCGTCTGCGGTCGGAAACAGGGCAATGGCTTCCTCGCGCGTCGGCCCCTGCACGAGCAGCACCGGCCCGGCCGCAGCGTCCCACCCGCTCGCCACGCGTCGTTGCGCGGCCGAGTCGCTCGATGCCACGGCGGCCGGTGCAACCGAATCGGCCCGCGACGCCACCGGCCGGCGCTCGCACGCGGCGAGCGGCACGGCCAGCAGGAACAGCGCGACCAGGCCGCGATGCGGGTAGCGATGCGGTTGGTACAGGAAACGACAGCGGCTGAGATGCATGGGCGGTAATTTGGTGCGGCGTCCGGTGCCGTCAATCAGAATTCGAGGATTCATGCACGAACGACCGTCCTCAGCGCCCCAATCCGCGTCTGCCATGACCACACGCGCACCCGCCAGGGAGCGCGCCAGCTGGGCGCTCTACGACTTCGCGAACACCATCTTCTCGATGAACGTCGCGACGCTGTACTTCGCGGTCTGGCTCATCGACGACCTCGGCGCGTCCAACACGGTGTACGCGCTGGGGAACGGCATCTCGTCGCTGCTCGTCGTGATCTCGGTCCCCGTCCTCGGCGCCCTGTCGGATGCGCGGCGGCGGCGGAAGCCTTGGGTCGTCGGCTTCACGATCGCCGCGTGCATCGCCTGCGCGGCGATCGGCGTGCTGGGCCAGCTCACGCTTCCCATCGTCGGTGAAGGAACGAGCGGGACACTGCCCGCCAACTGGCATCCCACGTTCGGCACGTTCGGTTGGGTGCTCGCCGCGTTCGTCATCGCCAACTACTGCTATCAGGCTGCGCAGCCGTTCTACAACGCCATGCTGCCCGAGCTCGTGCCTCCGGACGAGCGGGGCAGGCTGTCGGGCATCGGCACCGCGGTCGGATACGTCGGTACCATCGTCGGCCTTCTCCTCGTGGTTCCGTTCTTCAACGGGGCGTTCCCGCTGCTCGGGGCCATTCCCGGCTCGGTGCTCGGCGTGTTGCGCTCGGCCGTGCCGTTCACGCGGCACGGCGGCCGCGTGTCCACCTTCGTGCCGACGGCGATCCTCTTTCTGCTGTTCTCGCTGCCGCTCTTCTTTCTCTGTCGCGACCGGCATCCGCGCCCCGGCCGCGTGGACTGGCGCCAGACGTTCGCGAACGTGGCGCACACGCTGCGCGACGCGCGCGATCACGAGGGTGCGCTGCCCTTCATCCTCGCTTCCTTTCTCTATCAGGATGCGATCGGCACCATCGTCTCGTTTATGGCGCTCTATGCCGTGAAGGCGATGGGCTTCGCGAAGGGCGCCGAGACGACGCTCTTTCTCGTGCTCACCATCCCGGCGATCTTCGGCAGCTACTTCGCCGGTCGTCTGGTGGACCGCTACGGGGCCAGGCGCACGCTCATCCTCTCCATCATGTCGTGGATCGCGCTGCTGATCGCGATGATCCTCGTGCCGACGCAGCGGTCATTCTGGATCGTCGGACTGTTCATCGGACTGATCTTCGGCGCCGTGCCGACCGCCGAACGGCCCATGCTGCTCTCGCTCGTGCCGGAGAAGGAAGCGGGACGCTTCTTCAGCCTGATGCTGCTTTCGTCGCGCGCTGCCGCGGTCGCGGGGCCACTGATCTGGAGCGTGACCGTGGACACGCTCGAACCGACACGCGGCACTGGCCTCGCGTACCGCGCCGCCGTCGTCACCGTCGCGATCATGTTTGCCGCGTCGCTGGTGCTCATGCGTTGGGTTCCCGATCGACGTGGGCATCTCCACTCTCGGGCGTGAGCTGATGCTGTACCGCGCGCTGCGCGCTGCCGCCACCGTCGCGCTTCGCTGGTATTACATCGACGTCGTCGTGCAGGGATCGGAGCGCATTCCGGCGCGGGGCCCGGTGGTGGTCGCGTCCAACCACCCGAACGCCCTTGTCGACGCGCTGCTGGTGAGCACCACTCTCCGGCGCCGCGTGCGGCTCACCGCGAAAGCGACGCTGTTCGAGAATCCGCTGCTCGCGGTGCTGCTGCGCACGGTCGGCGTCGTGCCGTTGCGGCGCGCGAAGGACGAGCTGGCGGCTCGGCGCGACGCGTCGGCGTCCGTCGAGCGGAACACAGAGAGCTTCCGTCAAGTGACGGAGGCCCTGGTGCGGGGAAGCGTCGTCCTGGTCTTTCCCGAGGGAATCAGCCACGACCAGCCGGCGCTCGCGCCACTGAAGACCGGCGCGGCACGCATGGCGCTCGCGGCGTCGAACGCCGGCGCGCGCGGGATTCGGCTCTTGCCGTTCGGGCTCGTGTTCGAGCAAAAGGAGCGTGTGCGCAGCCGCGTGCTCGTACGCGTGGGCGAGCCGATCGACGTGGACGCGTGGCGCTCGCGCACCGGCTCCGACGACGCGAATCGACTCACCGCCGACCTCGATGCGGCGCTACGGCACGTGACGCTCAACTTCGCGAGCGAGGCGCGCGCGCAACGGGCCGTGGCGCTCGCCGCGGCGCTGGCTTCCATCGCGGATGCGCCGCCCGCGCTCGGCCAATCCCCGCCGTACGCAGCGGAAGCGGAGCTGGCGCGGCGCGTCGAGGCGGCAACCGATGTGCTCGAGAACGCACCGCCCTCGGTCACGAGCCAGGCCGACGATTTCATCGCTCGCCTGAATGCGCTGGAGGTGCAATTAGCCGCCCGAGGTATCGCCATGAGTGACGTGCGCATCTCGCCACATCTCCGGCATGGTGCGCGGTTCGTGGTGCGCGAGAGTCTGATCGTCGCGCTCGCGCTTCCCGTCGCCCTTCTCGGCCGCGTGGTGCACTGGCTGCCGCTGCGGCTCGCGCGCTCCCTCGCGATGCGCCCCCTCGCGCGCGATCCATCGCGTGACCAGCCCGCGATGCGCACCATCGTGCTCGGGTTCGGCTTCGTGCTCGTGTGGTACGTGCTCCAGGCGGCCCTCGTGGCGCACTGGCTCGGCGCCGCTGCGGCCGTGTTGTGGATCGTGGCTCTGCTCCTCGCCGGCCAGGTCGACTTTCTGCTCGGCGACCGGTTGCGCCGGGGCTGGCGCCGAGCCCGCACCTATCTCGCGCTCCGTGCCGATCCGTCGCTGCGCGAGGCCTCGCTCGACGAGATCAACGCGCTCCTCGCCGACGGGCTCGCGCTGGAACGGGCGCTGATCGGCACGGCCGCTGCGGGCCCCTAGGACGCGTCGTCGCGCGGCGGCGGGAGAAAGGGACCACCGAGATCCCAGTGCCACGCCTCGCGCCGAACGCCCGTGCGCGGGTCCTTGAGGGCCTTGTGCTGCAGCCGTGCCGCGGGAATGCCGACTGCCGCGCCGTAGGCCAGCAGCCGCGCCTTGTCGGTGGAGACGAGATGCGCCATCGGTCGACCTTTCCAGACGTGACGGTGCATCCACAGCCCGCCATTCATGGCGTAGATCATGCCCTCGCGACGCGAGCGGAATTCCCGATAGCCAGGTACGTCGTGCGGTGACGCGGGAGACATGAGCGCGGCGGCGTCAGCCCAGCTTCGTTTCGAGCCAGTTCTTCCCGCTGCCGGTGTCCACCACGAGCGGCACGGAGAGTGATGCCGCATGCTCCATCTCGTGCTTCACCAGCGCCGTGACGGCCTCGAGCTCCTGTTCCGGCACCTCCAGGACCAGCTCGTCGTGCACCTGGAGCAGCATCCGCCCGCTGAATCGTTCGGCGTCCAACCGGTCGCGGATCCGGATCATCGCGATCTTGATCAGATCTGCCGCCGAGCCCTGGATCGGCGAGTTCGCGGCGGTCCGCTCACCGAACGCGCGGATGTTGAAGTTGCGGTCACGCAGCTCGGGGATGTACCGCCGTCGCTTGAAGATGGTCTCCACGTAACCGTGCTGGCGCGCGTACTCCACCGTCGAGTCGAGAAACTCGCGCACCTGCTGGAAGCGCAGGAAATATCGCTCGATGAATTCCTTCGCGTCGGCGTGCGGGATCTTGAGCTGGCGCGAGAGCGCGTGCGGTCCCTGTCCGTAGATCGTTGCGAAGTTGATCGTCTTTGCGCGCGCCCGCATCTCCGGCGTGACGTCGTCGAGGGGCACGTCGAAGATCAGCGCCGCGGTCTGGCGGTGGATGTCGCCGCCCGACCGGAACGCCTGGACGAAGGCCGGGTCGTTCGACAGGTGCGCCAGGAGCCGCAGCTCGATCTGCGAGTAGTCCGCCGCGAGCAGCCGCCATCCCGTACGCGGAATGAAGCCGCGACGAATGTCGCGCCCCAGCTCGCGCCGGATCGGGATGTTCTGCAGGTTCGGATCGGCCGACGAGAGCCGGCCGGTTGCCGCCACCGTCTGGTTGTACGACGTATGCAGACGCCCCGTGTGCGGATTCACCAGGATCGGAAGGGCATCGATGTACGTGCTCTCGAGCTTGGACAGCTCCCGGTACTCCATGAGCAGCACGGGAAGCTCGTGCCCGGCCTCCGCGAGCTCCTGCAGTACGGTCGCGTCGGTCGAGGGGCCCGTCGCCGTCTTCTTGAGGATGGGCAGCTTGAGCCGTTCGAACAGCACCTCGCGCAGCTGCGGGTTGGAGTTGATGTTGAACTCGCCGCCGGCGCTCACGTAGATCTCCTGCTCCACCCGCTGCCGCTCGCGCGCAAAACGCTCCTTCAGCGAGGCGAACAGCGTCCGGTCGATCTCGATGCCCTCCCACTCCAGGTCGGCGAGCACGCCGATCAGCGGGATCTCGACATCCCGATACAGCTCGTAGATTTGCTGCGCTTCGAGCTGAGGGCGAAAGCGCTGCTCGAGCTGCCACGTGACGTCGACCTCTTCACACGCATAGTCACGCGCGCAGCTGATCGGTACGACGTCGAACGCCAGCTCCTGCTTGCCCTTGCCGCACAGGTCCTCGTAGCTCGTCATGGTGTGGTCGAGAAACTCGAGCGCCAGCAGCTCGAGCCCGTGCGAGCGACGGCCGGGATCCAGCACGTAGCTCGCGACCATGGTGTCAGAGACGAGGCCACCGACGACGATCCCCAGGCGTCGTAGCACGAGCAGGTCGTACTTCGCGTTCTGCGCCACCTTGGGAACCG
>JBBQDE010000044.1:0-11819 GCA_038319425.1 Gemmatimonadales bacterium | reverse complement strand
GCGCAAGCAGCGGCTGAACGTCGTCAAGATCGACGAGAAGAAGGACGCCGACAACAAGAAGAAGAAGAAGGGCGGCAAGATCTCGATGCGCGACATCGTCATCTTCACGCGCCAGTTCTCCACGATGATCAACGCCGGCCTCCCGCTCGTGCAGGCGCTCGACATTCTCGCGAAGCAGAGCGAGAACCCGGCGCTGAAGGACGTCACGATGTCCGTCGTGTACGACGTCGAATCGGGGCACACCGTGGCCGACGCATTCCGGAAGCATCCGAACGCATTCAGCGACCTGTACGTCAACATGGTCGCCGCCGGTGAGGCGGGTGGTATTCTCGACACCATCCTGATGCGCCTGGCGACGTTCATGGAAAAGAACGACGCCCTCGTGCGAAAGGTGAAGGGCGCGATGATCTACCCGGGCGTCATCTCGAGCGTGGCGGCGATCGCCATCTCGGTGCTGCTCATCTTCGTCATCCCGACGTTCGAGAAGATGTTCGCCAGCGTCGGCCTCGCGCTGCCGCTGCCGACCCGCGTCGTGATCGCGATGTCGAAGTTCCTCACCGGGTACTGGTGGGCCGTCATCGCCGTCGGCTTCGTGTCCGTCTGGTGGCTCAAGAAGTACTACGCCTCGAACGCCGGCAAGCTGGTCATCGACCGCCTGATGCTGAAGGCGCCGGTGCTGGGCGACGTGCTGCGCAAGTCGGCGGTGTCGCGGTTCACGCGTACGCTCGGCACGCTCATCGGCTCGGGCGTCTCGATCCTGGAAGGGCTCGAGATCACGGCGAAGACGGCAGGCAACCGCGTCATCTCGGACGCGATCATGGAGTCGCGCGCCTCGATCGCCGGCGGTGAAACGATCGCCGCGCCGCTGCAGAAGAGCCAGGTCTTTCCGCCGATGGTCATCAGCATGATCGCGGTTGGCGAGCAGACGGGTGGTCTGGACGAGATGCTCTCGAAGATCGCCGACTTCTACGACGAAGAGGTCGACGCGGCGGTGTCCAACCTGCTCAGCCTCATGGAGCCGGTGATGATCGTGTTCCTCGGCGTCGTGGTCGGCGGCATGGTGGTCGCCATGTACCTGCCGATCTTCGACATGATCAACGCGGTGCAGTAGACGCATCAGCCTCACGATACTGGTGGTTGTCGCAAGTTGATATTTTGAATTTGTCGACTTGCACGGTCTACCGTAATTCGGTTGCGCGGTCTATCGTAATTCCTTGCACTTTCTATCGTAAAATCTTGTAGGTTCATATCATTCCATCAGATAGACGACGGGCTCCCCGCTGTTACTCGGCGAGGGGCCCGTTCGCTACGGCGAGTCACGTCGCGTCGGCCACGCCTTGCCGTCACCGGCATCCGCGGCGTTGAACACGTTGGCGAGTTGTCCTTCCACGCGCGGCTCCGGGTCCCGGATGCGCCAACGTACGACACGACGCCGGCAATGCAAGCGACGCGGTAGCTTTCACTCCCATGAACGTCCTCATCTTCGGCGCCACCGGCATGGTCGGCCAGGGAGTCCTGCGCGAGAGTCTCCTTGATCCGCGCGTGGAGCGCGTCACCGTGATCGGCCGCAGTCCCACGGGGCAGCAACACGAGAATCTGCGCGAGATCGTCCGGCAGGACCTGTACGATCTGGCTGACCTGGCGCCCGAGCTCACCGCCATCGATGCGTGCTTCTTTTGCCTCGGGGTTTCATCCCTCGGGATGAGCGAGGAGAAGTACACGCGCGTGACCTACGACCTCACGCTGGCGGTTGCCCAGCTCCTCGCGCGGGTCAACCCGGCCATGACGTTCATCTACGTCTCCGGCAGCGGTACCGACTCGACGGAGCGCGGGCGGCAGATGTGGGCGCGCGTGAAGGGGCGAACGGAGAACGCGCTGCTGCGGCTCCCGTTCCGGACGGCGTACATGTTCCGTCCCGCCATGATCGTTCCGATGCACGGGATCACCTCGCGGACGACGTTGTATCGCGTCCTGTACGCGGCGACACGCCCGTTCTGGCCGTTGTTGCGGCGCATCGCACCCGACTACGTGACCACCACCGAGCGTGTGGGGCAGGCGATGATCACGGTGGCCGTCCAGGGCGTGCCGATGCGGGTGCTCGAGAACTCGGACATCAACGCGGCCTAGCGTCGGGAGCCCGAATCCTGCACGGGTGGGGCCGCCGCTCCACTGTCCCCTCCACAGGAGAACGACCGTGTCCGCTCGCTCCGAGATCGCCGCTGCACGTCACGACGTGCAGCACGCCCGCGACCAGCTCACCGACACGATCGTCGAGCTCGAGTCGCGGCTCACCGCACCGGTGCGCGCGGTGCGGCGTGGCCTCGATGTCGGCCGCTTGATCCAGGAGCATCCGTGGACGGCGCTGGCTGTCGCAGTCGGAGCGGGGGCCGCGGTCGCGAGCTCCGGCGCCGACGAACGAGCGGCGTCGCTGGCCATCGACAGCGCGAAGCAGGGCGGGGCGGCCGGCGTCCGACTCGCGCGTGAAGCGCCGGCGAAGAGTCGCGGCACGCTCGGATCCGTCGTCGATGCGCTTGCGGTCAAGCTTGCCATCACGGTGATCGACGCGCTGCGTGAGCCACGAGCGTAGGGCCGAGCTACGTGTGGCGCTCGAACAACAAGAGATGTCGCAGCGTCACCGCAATCTGCATCCTGACTTCGAGTCGCCGTTTTGCGTCCACTTGACTAAGGCGCGTCTTGGTAATCTGTTAGCGCCAGCCATTCTAGGGAATACGTGTTTGGCTCGCCGTGTGCTATCGCTCCGCGTTCTCACCCTGGGGCAATGCACTCGTCCCTCCCTCCTCTGGAGAACCCCCAATGGCTCGTCGTAGTGCAATCTCATTGATGGCTGTCGCGGTTGTTGGACTGGGTGCCTGCGGAGACCAGGCGATTCTCACGCCGATCGGTGTGGCCGGGCCGAACGCCATCCTCCTGCCGCGGCAGCCTGGCGTGTACCTCGTCGCCTTTAACGGCGCGCCGGCCATCTCGGCCGACGTGCTCCTGGCGTCGGGAGGACGGATCGTCGATTCGATCGCTTCGATGAACGTGCTGACGGTGGACGGCGTCACGAACCCGCAGGCGCTGCTCGCGGCGCAGCCCAAGCTCATCGAGGCCGGGTTCGAAGTGACCACCGCACCCATCATCGAGCCGCTGCCGCCGTTCGAGTCGGTGGACCTCGTCCCGCAGCAGGATACCGTGCCCTGGTTCAAGAATAATGTTCAATGGGACATGAAGACGATCCGCGCCGAAGATGGCTGGGCGCGCACCAACGGCGGCCAGGGCATCAACGTGTGCATCGTGGACACTGGCGTTGACGACCAGCATCAGGAGCTGAGCGGCGGCAAGGTGACTCTGCGCGCGAACTTCGTCGCTACCACCGGTACCGAGAACCGAATCGACGATCCGAATGGGCACGGCTCGCACGTGGCCAGCACTGCGGCGGCGAAGGGCGTCGTCATCTCCGGCGTCGCGCCTCGCGCAAACGTGCTGAGCGCGCGCGTATTGAACACGGCGGGATCGGGCTCCGAGACGGCGATCATCAACGGGATCAACTGGTGCGTCCAGAACGGGGCGCACGTGATCAACATGAGCCTCGGCGGCACGCGCTATCGCCCATTCTCGAGCTACGCGAACTCGTTCACTCTGTACGGCACGGCGATCAACAACGCGCGGGCCGCAGGTGTCATCACGATTGTGGCGGCCGGCAACAGCAACCTCAAGCTGCCGAACCCGGTGCAGAGCCAGGTTCCGTCGGAGGTGCCGGGCGCCATCAACGTCGGCGCGACTGGTCCGATCAGCAAGTCCACCGATCCGTTCCCGCCGTCGTGGAACGCGCTCGACCCGGCGCAAGTGTGGCGCAGCGTTGACTACAAGGCGTACTTCTCCAACTACGGCACCGGCGTGCAGGTATTCGCGCCCGGTGGATCGGGCGGCGCGCCGCTCTCGGAGCCGTACCGAATCGTCAACGGCGTCGGGCAAGGCCGGGGCGCGTACGACCAGATCTGGGGAGTGTGCTCGAGCAACTCGTCGCAGACCGGGAACGGCAACGTCGGCGGCGTGCCGAGTGGGAGCGGCACCTGCCTGAGCAATGGAACCCGGTACGTCGCGTATGCCGGCACCAGCCAGGCTTCACCGCACGTGGCCGGCCTGGCCGCCATCCTCTATGAGGCGCTGGGTGGCACGCGCTCAGCGACGAACGTGAATCGCATCGAGTCCTGCATCAAGACCACGACGGACAACATCGGCCCGTCGGACACGTACGGTGGTGGGCGCATCAACGTCAAGCGCGCCCTCGACGCTCTGAACGCAGGCAGCTGCTAAGCATCCCGCGGCGGTGCGCGCGCAAGTGCACCGCCGCGACGCACGGCGTTCGTCACACCCTCACTCTCGACATCAAGGAGCCTTCCCCCGCATGCGTCCCCTCCCGTTCGTCCGTCCGCTTGCGCTCGTCGCCCTGCTTGCGCTGCCTGCTGGCGCGCAGCGAGCCGATTTCGCCGCGCTGACTCAGCCGCTCACCAGGAACTATTCCGCCGCTCTCGGCGATCCGCTCTCCTACGGCGGATTCGATTTCTACAACGCCGAACAGTTCAGTACCCCGGGCTTCGCTGGGTTCAACAGCTTCACCGTGGACGGCACGGCCGACCCGTTCGCCGTCAACCGCCCTCGGAACCTGAACGGTGCCAACGCCATCTACACCAACCCGGGCGGCCAGGCCGACATCGTCCTATCGCCCAGCCCCGACTTCGGTTTCGTGAATGGCCCGATGTTTGGTCTGGCCTCGATCGACTTCGCGCACGTTTACTCGGATGCTTACTCGGGTGGCGCCATCGCCCTGGCTCCACTGAGCATCCGCATCTTCGGCACCACCGACGGGGTGACCTCGTTTTTCCAAGACTTCGTCTTCTCGCTCGCACCGGTGGACGCGAACGGCTTCCGCACCCCGATTCTCCGGACCGCGTTCCTCGACTCCCGATTCAGCAACGTGAACGACGTGTGGTTTCGCCAGAGCACAGCCTCCGGCAGTGCCTTCCAGTTCACGAACGTGGTGGCCACGCCGGAGCCCGCTTCACTGGTGCTGCTCGCCACGGGTCTCGTGGGCGTGCTCGGCGTGTCGGCGCGTCGCCGCCGCGAGGACAGCTTGGACGCCTGAGCTTCATCGAAAAAAACAAGACGGCGCGCAGGGCTCTCCGACCCGCGCGTCGTTTCGTTTTCCGGAAGTCTCGTGGGACCGAAGTCAGCAGGTCTGCACGATGTCTCGACGCTGGAACCGGATCGTGCCAGGGATACGCGGAGCACGCACCACATCGACCGGAGACGTCATTGACTGCATCGTCATGCAACCTGGTCCCGGACTCGTAGCGACGTAGCGCACCACCGCGCCGTCGCTGGAGCGGTTGACGGCATCCACGCGTATCGTGTAGCCGCCCGAATTGCGGTTGCCCAGCGCCACGAGGATCACCATCTCTCGCCCGAAATCCACTGCGGGTGGCGGGTTGCTCTGGACCTGGTTGAACACCCGCGCCCATGCCGATTCAAGCGCAGGCCGATCGCGGATCACCAACTCGGCGGACTCGTCGAACGCACTCGTCTGCTGCGTCATGATGCGGGTGAATTCTGCCGAAGCGGGGGCGGGCACCGGACCAGTCGAATCAGGACGCACCGCGGACGCGGCGGCCGGCGCGGGCACGGACGCCGAGAACGGCACGGAGTCGCGCGCGCCCGGCGACGGAGCGGCCGAGCAGGCCGCCGCGGCGAGCAGCATGGGCGACGTGCGAGCGAGCGCGGAGGCGGAAAGAAGCATGGGATCGCGGGGACGAGATGAGTCGTGCGAGTGGACTGAACACCGGGCTACTGCGCCGCACGAGGCGGCGCAGGCCGGCCATCAAGCTTGCCGATCGTCGCCTGCGACGGCCCCCGCATCTTCTTCAGCCGCGCCGCCACCCGCTCGGCTTCGGCGAGGACGCGGAGCGCATTGCCGCTCGCCAGCTTCGCGAGGTCGGCGTCGCTCCATCCGCGGTGCGCCAGCTCGGCAAAGATGTTCGGAAAGGTCGACACGTCCTCCAAGCCGACGACGTTCTCGGGGATGCCGTCGAAGTCGCTGCCGATCCCGACATGATCGACGCCGGCGATCTGCCGCACGTGCTCGATGTGATCGGCCACCTCGGCCACCGTCGCGTGCGGGCGCGGATGCGCGCGCTGCCACGCGGCGATGTCGGCGCGCACCGCCGCGCTGTCCATCCCGTGGCGTTTCGTGGATGAAGCGATCATGGCCTGCAACGAGTCCTCGTTCGCCTTCACCGCGTTCGACACGAAGCTGGTCACGAAGGGGACCATCACCACTCCGCCGTTCTTCGTCACGCGCGCGAGGATCGAGTCCGGCACGTTGCGAGGGTGATCCACGAGCGCGCGCGCCGCCGAGTGCGAGAAGATCACCGGCGCCTCGGCCACGTCCAGCGCATCGCTCATCGTGCCGGGCGACACGTGTGAAAGGTCGACGAGCATGCCGAGTCGGTTCATCTCACGCACCACCTCGCGGCCGAACGGCGTGAGTCCGCCGTGCCTGGCGCTGTCCAGCGCCGCGTCGGCCCAGTCGAGCGTCACGTTGTGCGTCAGCGTCATGTAGCGGGCGCCCAGATCGTAGTACTGGCGCAGCGCCTCGAGCGAGTTCTCGATTGCGTGCCCACCCTCCATGCCAAGCAGCGACGCCACCTGCCCGTTCTTCATGGCGCGGCGAACGGCGCCGGACGTGGGCGCCCAGCGCAGCTCGGGATAGCGGGCGATGACGCGGCGGGCGATGTCGATCTGCTCGAGCTGTACCCGTGCGTAGCCCGGCGTGCTCGCGACCTTCCCCTTGGCGGCGTACGTGGCGTCTCCCGGCTCGCCGGGAAGGTAGACCGACCAGAACTGCGCGCCCACGTGACCCTGCTTCAGTCGCGGCAGGTCGGTCATGCCCGGTGCTCGCCTGCGGAGGTCGTAGGCCTCCACGTCGCCGGGGTGAACGCTGTCCTCCCGGATGCGCCACGGGAGATCGTTGTGGCCGTCCATCACGGGCGAGGCGCGAAGCACCCGCAGCGCACGCGCCATGTCCTTCGGAGAGGCGGCACCTTGGGCGGCGGCGGGTGACGCGGACTGGGCGCCAAGCGCGGATGCACCGGCGGCGAGCAGGACGAGAACGGTGATGGAGAGGGCGCGCATGTCTGGAGGAGGGCGTGGGAGGTCAGCGTTCCAGTATACCGACCGGTGCGCGTCGTGACGAGTCGGCCTCTCGGTCGAGAGTCGCCGCCGCGGCCTTCACCGCTCGTCCCCCAGCAGCACGTCGCGGTGATGTCGGTACCAATCGCTCTGAAAGCGCTCGAGCGGATCCGCGGCGAGCTTGGCCCGCAGGAGCTCGGGCAGGCTCGGATGACAGGCCAGCATCTGCTCGCGCGTGGCGTGGCGGTGATAGGTGAGGTAGTAGCTCCCACCACGCCGCGCGGCCATGTCGATCAGCCGCCGGAAGTGCTCGCCCGAGCGCGCGATCGACCGCGGCTCGTGATCCACGTGCAGGTTGAAGATCGTGCACGCCCAGGGCTCGCGCGCCCACGCCAGCACGGTCTCGTCGTCGCGCTCGACGAGCCGCACCGTGCCGTAGACGAGATCGACTCGCTCGCGACGAAAATCCTCGCGCACCTCCGAAAGGAAATCCGCCAATCGGTTCCGCGGCACGTAGATCTCGGTGATCATCTCGCTCCCGGCGTGCTCGGCACCCATCGCGCGGTCGAGTGCCGGATGATAGTCGTCGAGGTAGTCGGCAAGCTGGTGGAGATCGGAGTGATAGAGCTGCCCCGACGTGGCGAGGTAGTGCCGCGAGTAGGCGGCGAAGGCCTCTGACTTCCGTACGTGCGCCAGATGCAGCAGGCGCTGCCAGTCGTCGCGGCCGAGCGAGCGCTGCACCGGTGGGATACGCGTATCGCTCGCCACCGGCTCGTAGGCCGAGAGGACACCGAGATCCAGGAAGTCGTCCGATGCCGGATCGATGACGAACTGGAAGTCGCCATACAGGAATCCCGACCGGATGCGTTGCGCGAACGACTCCATCAGCGAATCCACTCTGACGAGCTCCACGACGCGCCGCAGCACGCGTCGCGGCGCCAGGCGGAGCGTCGCCGACGTCACGACACCGAACAGGCCGTAGCCCCCGACGACCAGCCGAAAGAGCTCGGGATTGCTGTCGCGACTCACGACTCGCAGCGCGCCGTCGGGATCGAGCAGCGTGAAGGATTCCATGTCGCCGACGAAGGGACGCATGCTGAGCCCGCGGCCGTGAATGTTCGCCGCGATCGCGCCGCCGATGGTGAGGCGGTCGGCGCCGGTCTGCTTCTGCGCAATCGACCAGGGTCCCTCGGCCGACCGCTGGAGCCGACGCAGCTCGGCGATCAGCGCCGGCCACTGCATCCCGGCCTGGATCTCCACCCGGCCGCGAACCGGGTCGAAGCCGAGGATCTTGTCGAGCCCTCGCATGTCGAGCAGCACGGCCCCGCTCGCGAACTGCTGCCCGCCCATTGCGTGCCGGCCGCCGGCGATGGCCACGGGCCGCTGCTCGCGCGCCGCTCGTTGCACGACACGCTGGAGCTCGCGGACCGACGACGGCGCGTCGAGCCGCTCCACCCGCGTTTCGTTCAGCCGGGAGTGAACGTCGTTGACGACGATCTGGCCGGACGACGACGGTGCGGCCGGTTCGCACGGGGCAGATGGTGGGGACAGGAGGCGCATCGACGACCCTCGGCTCGGAGTATGAGCGCAAGATCGTGCGGCGGGCTCGCGTCACCCATGCGTGAAATGACGTAGGCGGGGGCGGCGATCGACGTATGACATCGCACTCGCGCGAGCCAGCTTCGCCGTTACGCGGCTCGCTCCGGTGCCCCCACCGGAAGCGCGCCACTCATCTGATGGCGCACCAGCGTGGCGTACGCCGGACAGGAGACGAGCAGCTCGTCATGCGTGCCATTCCCCGACACACGCCCTTCGGCGATGACGAGGATCCGCTCCGCATCGCGCACCGTGTTCAGGCGATGGGCCACGATGAAGGTGGTGCGGCCGCGCCGCAGCGAGCGCAGCGCTTCCTGCACCGCCTGTTCCGATTCCGTGTCGAGCGCCGCGGTGGCTTCGTCCAGCAGCAGCACGGCGGGATCGACGAGGAAGGCGCGCGCGATGGCGATTCGCTGGCGCTGGCCGCCGGAGAGCGCGCGCCCTCCTTCGCCGACGCGCGAGTCGTACCCCTTGGCGAGATCCAGGATGAACTCGTGCGCGTTGGCCGCCTGCGCCGCGGCGATCACTTCCTCGCGGGTCGCCGTCGGGCGCCCGTACGAGATGTTCGCCGCCACCGAGTCGTTGAACAGCACCACGTCCTGCGGCACGGCGCCGTACTGCCGGCGCACCGTGGCGATGCGCAGGGTGCGGAGGTCGGCCCCGTCGATCAGGATGCGCCCGGACGTGGGGTTGTGGATGCGCTGCAGCAGCTGGAGGATCGTGGACTTGCCACTGCCCGATGGGCCGACCAGGGCCACCGTCTCTCCCGCCTGCACGGTGACGTCGAGTCCATCGAGCGCCTTGTGGCCATTCCGGTACTCGAAGCTGACGCGCTCGAACCGGATCTCTCCATGAATCGGCGGGCAGGCAACGGCATCCGGCACGTCGGGCGACTCTTCCTCCGCATCCAGCACCTGGAACACCGAGGCGAGCGCCACGTGCGCCTTGCGCAGGGTGGGATAGAGGTCGACGATCTGCTGCACGGGCGCGAACACGCCGCTCACGTACCCGAGAAACGCGAGCAGGGAGCCGACGGTGAGCTCGCCGCGCACCACGAGCCAGCCGCCGAGACAGAGCACGACGACGCGGGCAGTGAGCTCGGCGATGCCCGCGGCAACGGTGGTGCGCGCGTCCACGTGCACGCCGCGCTGGATGCTGGCGAACGCCCAGCGGATCCGCCGCATCAGGCGCTTCTCTTCATCGCGCTCGCGGGCGAACGCGCGCACCGTGCCCATGCCGTGCAGGCGCTCGGTGTAGCCGGACCACAGGCGCTTCCAGAACGCGTGCTGCATGCGCTCGCGGCGGCGTTGCTGGCGCGACGCGACCGCCGCGACAAGGGCCGGCACCGGCAGCAGGCAGAGCACGATGGCCGTGATCGACCCGTCGAGCCGCGCCATTCCCCACGCGGCCAGCGAGATGTACACGAGCGTGGGCACCAGCTTGAACGCGACGTCGGTGAACGCGCTGGCCGTCTGCGGCGAGCTGGAGTCGATGGCGTAGCGCAGGCCGCCCGTGCCCATCTCCGCCTGGGTGCTGGCCGAGAGGACGCTCATCTTGGCCGCGACGCGCGAGCGGAGCTGGTACTCGAGGTTCAGCCGAACCGCCCAGGTGGACGTCGTGACCCAGGCCGAGCCCAGAATGCGGCAGGTGAGCACGAGCGCGAAGAGCGCCACGCCGGCGATGATGGCGTGCAGCGTGGAGTCCGCCGCGCCCGGGGTGGCCGCGGCGAGCCGGTCGACGACCTGTTTCAACAGGAGGGGCTCGGACGCGGCGGCGGTGGCCACAGCCAGCGAGAGTACGAAAGTGAGGCTCACGCGCCGCAGGTTCGGGCGCACGAACAGGTGCACGGCTCGCCGGGCGGGGCCGAGCTGGTCGGGGGTCAGCACGTTGGGCGGTCAGGGGAAAGCGTTCTTTCTGCTGACGGCTGACGGGGCGGGGGCGTCACCGCGATGGCCTCATCTTGCCCGGGCCAATGGCGGCGCGGCCCGTTCTTCCGTATCGTCCATGGGCCGGCAGTACAGGCAAGCGATCCAGTCGAAACCTTCACGCACGACTGAGAGGCTTCCATGTCCACAGAAGCACCACAGCGGGACGGCAACGCGCCGATCCCGCCGAAGCTCCGCACGCCGCTCTCGGATGAGGGCGCCCTCCACGACGCGTTCGTGGCCGAGTATCCCACCCTCGCGGCGGAGGCGCGCGCGGAGCTCGGCGCCGAGGCGGCCGCCTTGAGCCCCAAGGTCGTCGAAGGTGCCTTCGTCCGAGCGTGGGACGCGCGCGAGCGATTCCAGACGCCGGCGGAGCTTCACCAGTTTCTCGTCACCGACGTGCATCACGCGGCGGCACGCGCGTTGAGCCGCCGTGCCGCCGCGCACCGGTTCGCCGGCCACGAGGCGCCAGGCAAGCATTCAACCCACGCGATCGAGGACGTGGGAATGGAGCAGTCGTGGGCCCACGTGGTGCACGCGCTGCACGGCGAAGCCCACAGTCCGCAGGCGCTCGCCGAGGCCGCGGCGCTCTCCCGTCACGAGGCGGCGGAGCACATCGCGGTGATCGACAAGAGCGTGCCCGTCTGGAAGGTGGCCGCCGTCATCGCCGTCGTGGTCGCCGGTCTGTTCGGCGCGGTGGCGGTGATGAATTACGCTGGCGCAGACGCGAAGATCGCATCGGCGGTGAACGCGAGCGACGCGCGGACCGTCACCTCGCTCCCGGCGCAGGTGGGCGTCGTCACCCTGGACGACGGAAGCACGGTACGCCTCGCACCGGAGTCCAAGCTCTCCATCCCGAAGGGATTCGGCCCCACCCTCCGCGCGGTGAAGCTCGACGGCGCCGCCACCTTCCCGGTGGCGCCCGGCCAGCCGCAGGACTTCCAGGTGCACGGGCGCAACGCCGTCGTCGTGGCGAAGGGTACAAAGTTTACCGTTCGCAACTACGACGGCGATCCGGCCACGACGGTCGTCGTGGAGGAGGGCTCCGTTGATGTGCGTCAGGGGAAGGAGACCCAGCCCCTGGCCGCGGGACACTCGCTCCTGATTGCC
>JBBQDE010000043.1:0-11858 GCA_038319425.1 Gemmatimonadales bacterium | reverse complement strand
CGTCGGAGAGGAGCCACTCCTCCGTCACGAGAAGCGTGCCCGCCCCGTCGGTCTCGATGCCGCCGCCCTCGAGCACGAGACGCCCGTCGCAATCCGGCCGCTTGGGCTCGACCCGCGACAGCCCCGTGATCTTCTCGATCGCGCGCCCGACCTCGGCGTCCCGTGCGAAGTTCGGATACTTTGCCCACGCGTTGAAGGCCCAGTTCATCAGCACGACGCGTCCGGCATCGTCATGCACGAACGTCGGCGCCGAATCACGGAGCCAGACGCGATCGTTCTGAACCACGTGCAGCCGCACGTTGCGCTCGACGCCGTGCGCCGCGAGGTGCTCCGTGGCCGCGGCGTGAACGTGATCGTCGTGACAGAGGATCACCACGCGCTCGTACTGCGCGAGAATGCGCGCGATCTCCGCGTACACCCACGGGATGGGCCCGAGCTTGCCGGGCCAGTCGGGCTCGTGGTGCGGCCACGCGATCCACGTGGCGGCGTGGGGGGACCACTCGGCGGGGAAATTATAGGCGGTCATCTGAGACGAACGCCGTGCCGTCAGGCGCCCAGATATCGACTGAGGATCGGCGCATACGCATCGATACGTCGGTCGCGCAGGAAGGGCCAGTTCCGGCGCGTCTCCTCGATCAGCTTGGGATCGCACTTCGCGATCAGCACCGTCTCGTCGGTGTTGGGCGCGTCGGCGAGCAGGCGGCCGAACGGGTCGGCGATGAACGAATGCCCGAAGAACTCAATGCCGCGCGTGCCCGGTTCGTCGTCCTCGTGGCCGACCCGGTTGGGCGAGGCGACGAACACGCCGTTGGCGATGGCGTGCGAACGCTGGATCGTGCGCCACGCGTCGACCTGCGCCGCACCGAACTCCGACTTCTCCGCCGGGTGCCAACCGATGGCCGTGGGATAGAACAGGATGTCGGCGCCGAGCAGGCTCGTGATTCTCGCCGCCTCGGGGTACCACTGATCCCAGCAGATCAGGACGCCGATGCTGGCGTACTTCGTCTTCCACACCCGGAACCCGCTCGCCTGCTTCGCGATCTCGCCGATGCGGTCGATGCGGTCGTCGTGCGCCGTGTCGCCGGGCGAGAAGTAGTACTTCTCGTTGAAGAGGGGATCGTCGGGAATGTGCATCTTCCGATACACGCCGAGCAGCGAGCCGTCGGCATCGATGATCGCGGCCGAGTTGCGGTACACCCCCATCGCCTGCTTCTCGAACAGGGGGACGACCAGCACCACCTCGAGCTCCATCGCGAGCTTCTGCATCACGTCGGTGGTCGGGCCGGGAATGGGCTCGGCGATGTCGAACCGCTCGCACTGCTGCGACTTGCAGAAGTACGGCGCGTTGAACAGCTCCTTCAGGCAGATGATCTGCGCACCGCGCGCCGCGGCGTCGCGCACGTGCGCGATCGCCTGCGCCAGCGTCGCCTGCGCGTCGGACGACGCGGAGTCCTGGATGATTCCGACGGTGAAGGGACGGTTGGTCATGAGCGGCTCGCGGCAACAGGGTCTGGCGGAAAGCTAGCGCACGGGCGGCGCACGCTACCGGACCACACCTATCACGATGTCCATCACGTTGGTTCCCGTCGGTCCGCGCCGGAACAGCGCACCGGCGGCATCGAGCGCCGAATAGGAGTCGTGGCGGGCGAGCGCTTCCTCGCCGCCCCGGCCGTGCCGGGCCACCGCGTCCCACACCGTCGCGTCGGCGAACGCGCCGGCGGCGTCAGTGGGACCGTCGCGCCCGTCGGTGCCCGCGGCGAGGATGGTGATGCGCTGCGCTGCGCCCGCGCCCGTCGACAGTTGCCGCGCCGCCGCGAGCGCCAACTCCTGGCAGCGACCGCCGAGTCCCGGCGGAGGTGAATCGACGACCGTAGCCGGGCGATGGACCGTGGGCTCGCCGCCCCACACGACACACCCCGCCCAGCCTCGCTCGGCACGCGCGATGAGCGCGTCGGCGACGCGCGAGCCGCAGCGAACTGCGTCGCCGGTCAGGGGCTCCTCCCCCAGCTCGGCGTCGAAGGCGAGGTCGCGAGCGCGTCCGAGTGCCGCCGTGACAGCCAGACGATTCGAGCCGATGATGGACGTCGTCACGCCGGCGAAGGCGGGGTGTGAAGGCTTCGGCGTCTCGGGCGCGCTTCCACGACGCACGGCCTCGAGGTGATCGAGCAACCCAGGCGGCACCTCGGCCAGCAGGGACGCGTTGCGAAGCAGCGCGAGCACATCGCCGGCCGTCGAGACGTCAGGTTCGCATGGGCCGGACGCGAGGTCGGCGGGATCGTCCCCGGGCACGTCGCTGATCGCGAGGACGTAGGTGCGCGCCGGCGCGAGTGCCACCGCAAGTCGTCCCGCACCCCATTCCGTGAAGCGCTTGCGGACGACGTTCATGGCGTGCACGTCGAGGCCGGCGCGATGCAGCAGGTCGAACAGGCGGACCAGATCCCGCTCGGCCACTCCCGTCAGCGGCGCCGCGATGAGGCTCGTCGCGCCACCGCTGAGGAGAACGAGCGCGATCTCGTCGTCGCCGACCGCTGCGGCCTGATCGGCCACCGCTCCGGCGGCGAGCAATGATCGTGGGCCCGGCACCGGGTGATCGCCGTGGAGTGCCACAAGGTTCGGATCAGGTGACGAGGCACCCTCCGCGGCGACGATCACCCCGCCGGCGAGCTCGCACTGCGAATCGCGCAGTGCAGCCACGGCGGCGACGGCCATCGCCTGCGCCGCCTTGCCGAGCGAGAAGAGACGGATGCGCCGCCCGCCTCCGAGTGCAAGCGTGTGCAACGCATCCGTCGTCAGCGGCGATGGGTCCGCGGCGCCCACCGCCGCGTCATACAGGGCCACGAGGAGCCCGCGATCATCCTGGTGAGCGCGGGTCAGCAGAACGCTCTCGGACCCCTACCGCTTCGCCGCCGCGGGCGAGGCCAGGGACTGCTTCACCGCCATCTCGAGCTCGTCGTACGAGCTCTGCGCGAGCTCATTGAACGGCTGCATGCGCTTCACGATCCTGCCGGTGGGATCGATGACGAACAGCGACCGGTTGTCGAGCTTCCCGCGCACGGATCCGTATGCCTTGCCGACGATCTGCGCGGAGTCGCTGGCGAACGCGATCGGCGAGCCCAGCTCGCGCGCCCACGCGGCGAGCATCGTGTCGGGGTCGACACTGATCCCGATGACAACGACGTTGCGGCCGTTGTTGAAGAGCTTGGCGTACTGATCACGGTACGCCTCCATTTGAACCGTTCAACCCTTGGTTCGCGCCCGGTAGAAAAAGGCGAGAACAACTGTCTTGCCGCGGTAGTCGGACAGGTGCACGGGATCGCGCAGCAATCCATAGCGCGACGCGCCAGGGAGCGAGAAGTCGGGGGCGATCGTCCCGGTGTCGGGCGCGGGGTACGACGGCGCGGCGGTCGGCGCCTGCGCGCGCGCGACGGCACCGGCCAGCAGCAGGGCGGCGAGCCCGGCGATCATCGATCGTGCAGCGGAGTTGCGTGACATCGGAACCTCGAAGGAGATGTCGGCAGTATGGCTTTCCGCGTGAGCGCGGGCAATGCCCGTCGCCACCGATCTGTGGTCGAGCCCGCTACTGTAAAATTTAGGACGCGCACCTCTCCCACCAGAGACACATTCGAAGTTCAACTGCCTCAGTGGCCGGTTAACGCACGGTACACGCCCTGCCTTGAGAGGGGCCAGGAAAACGATCGCTCTCAGCTTCGGAGGAACCCCAATGCGTATTCTCGTCATCTCGTCGCTCGCCGGTGTGGCCCTGCTCGGCGCTTGCCGTAGCAGTGAGGCGCGTCCGGACGACGCGCTGAAGAACGATCTCGCGCTTGCGGCACAGGCCCAGCCTTATCAGGCTCAGCAGTTCGTGTCGCCGGGCGAGCAGGCATACGGCGCCAATGGACAGCCGCTGCAATACAACACCGCAGCGCCGCTCACGCGCGCACCGGCGCCCGTGTATCGCGCCCCCGCTCGCCGTACCAACACGGCGTCGCGCAGCCGCGGCAGCTCGTCGGGCACGTACTATCCGGCGCCCGCGCGGCAGCCGGTCAAGCACACCGGTCGTGACGCCGCCATCGGCGCCGGCGCGGGCGCGATCATCGGCGCCGTGACGAGCCGCGACAAGCTCAAGGGCGGGCTTATCGGAGCCGCCGCGGGCGGCATCCTTGGCGCGGTGATCGGCAACAACGTCGACGTGCAGCGCCCGTAACAGTCACGACTCGTGATGAACCGATGCGCGCCCGCTCCGGACCTTTCCGCAGCGGGCGCTCATGCGTCTGCGGGAAAGTCCCGCCCCAAGTCGCCGCGCCTCGAGCGCCGAGCTCTAGGGGGCACGCTTCTCGCTTTCCATTGGCACAATGACAGACGAGATCGCGCCCTTGGTCGGCGAATCGCTGGAGCGAGGGGTGGAAGACAACCCCGAGCGTCGGAAACGGCGCTACGTCGCCAATCTTGCCTTCGGGGCAATCAAGGCGCAGCACGCGGCACACAGAACGCTGCTCGAACGCTTCGTCGACAGGCTGAACGAGATCGCGAGCTCCGTGTGGTTCCTGGTCGGACACGCGCTTGGTTTCGCCGTCTGGCTGGTGTGGAACACCGGGCACCTCGGCCTGACGCCGATCGATCCACCGCCGTTCGGCCTCATGACCACGATCGTCTCGCTCGAGGCGATCTTCCTGTCGATCTTCGTCCTGATGGCGCAGCAGCGCGAGTCGGCGATCGCGGAGCTGCGCGAGGAGCTCGGGCTGCAGGTGAACCTGCGAGTCGAGCAGGAGGTGACGAAGACGCTGCAGCTGGTGGCCGGCCTGTACACGCGGCTGGGCCATCGCGTCAGCGACGATCCGGAGCTGCACCACATGCTGCAGCCGCTCGACGTGCGCGCCATCGAGCGCGACCTGCTGGAACAGATCGAAGCGGCGACATCGAACAAGCACCACAACACGATGCTCGACGAGGATTCTCCGCCCGCGCCATCGCGGGAGCCGCGCAAGCCGGTGTTGCGGTAGCGATGGGCGGGCCTGACTGCTGCCGAGCAGCGAGCACGACCACCCCGCGCGGTGCGACCGCCGCGCGACCACGACACAACAACAGGGAGATCCTTCGATGAAGAGACTATTCGTCGCGGTGCTTGCATTCACGCTCCTGGGCACGGCATCGGCCTGCACCGACGCGACGGGACCCGGCGGTGCGCTTGCCGGCACCTACTCGCTGCGAACGGTCAACGGGGCGCAGCTTCCCGTGACACTCTGCGGCACCGGATCCTGTTACGACGTCCTCTCGGCCGAGATCACGCTGGACGCGAATGGCAACTATCAGGAGATCAACCGCTACAGCGATGGAACTGATTACGGGACAGGATACTGGACACTGTCCGGCAGCCAGCTGACGCTCGTGAACGATGCGGGAGGTTCGACGTATGCGACGGTGTCGGGCAACTCGCTGCTCTTCCCAGACCTGTTCACCGGCTCCAACACGATATCGGCGGTCTATAGCAGATAGGTCGCGTGAGGAATGCGAAACGGGGGTGACGGCGATGCCGTCACCCCCGTTTCGTCTCACTCGACGCGACGACTACTTTCGCGCGAGCGAGCGCAGCACGTAAGGCAGGATGCCGCCGTGCTTGTAGTAGTTCAGTTCCTCCGGGGTGTCGATGCGGCACAGCACCTTGAACGTGCGTGACGAACCATCGGGTGCCGTGACCTTCACCGTGAGCTGGGTGCGAGGGGTGATCGTGTCGCCAAGCCCCTGCAGCTCGTAGTTCTCGAAGCCGGTGAGGCCGAGCGACTGCCGGGCCTCGCCCTTCGTGAACTCGAGCGGGAGCACCCCCATCCCGACCAGGTTGGAGCGGTGGATGCGCTCGAAGCTCTCGGCGATCACCGCCTTCACGCCGAGGAGTATGGTGCCCTTCGCCGCCCAGTCGCGCGACGAGCCGGTGCCGTACTCCTTGCCCGCCACGATGACCAGCGGCGTGTTCGCCTTCGCGTATTCCATCGCCGCGTCGTAGATGAACACCGGTGCGCCGCCGGGCGTCATCGTCGTCCAGCCCCCTTCGCTGCCGGGCACCATCTCGTTGCGCAGCCGGATGTTGGCGAAGGTGCCGCGCATCATCACCTCGTGATTGCCGCGGCGCGCGCCGTAGGAGTTGAAGTCCTTCTTCGCCACGCCGTGCTCCAGCAGCCAGCGGCCGGCCGGGCTGGCCGCCGGAATGTTGCCGGCGGGCGAGATGTGATCGGTCGTGATGGAATCGCCCAGCATCGCGAGCGCCTTGGCGCCCACGATCTGCCTGATGCCGGGCGGCGTCATCGTCATCCCCTCGAAGTACGGAGGATTCTTCACGTACGTGGAGTCGGGCTGCCAGGCGTAGGTCTCGCCCGTCGGGACGTCGAGGCCCTGCCAGTGCCGGTCTCCCTTGAACACATCGGCGTACTGGTGCACGAAGAATTCCTTCTTCACGCTCTTCATGATCTCGTCCTGCACGTCCTGGGCGCTCGGCCAGATGTCGCGCAGGAACACGGGGCCGTCGCCGCCGCTGCCGAGGGGCTCGCGCGTGAGATCGAGGTCCATCCGCCCGGCGAGCGCGTACGCCACGACGAGCGGCGGCGACGCGAGGTAGTTGTACCGCGTGAGCGGATTGACGCGGCCTTCGAAATTGCGGTTGCCCGACAGCACGCTCGCCACGAACAGCTTGCCGTCCTCGATTGCCTTGGCGATCGGCTCGGGGACGGGCCCCGAATTACCGATGCAGGTGGTGCAGCCGTATCCCACGAGATTGAAGCCGAGCTTGTCGAGATACTCGGTGACGCCGGCGGCGTTGAAATAATCGGTGACCACCTTGGAGCCGGGCGCGAGCGACGTCTTGACCCACGGCTTGACGCTGAGGCCCTTCTTCACGGCGTTTCGCGCGAGGAGACCTGCGGCGAGCATCACGCCGGGGTTCGACGTGTTGGTGCAGCTCGTGATCGCGGCGATCACGACGGCGCCATGCTTCAGGTTGAACGTCTGTCCGTTGAAGGTGCAGCTCACCGTCTGATGTTGCGGCTGGCCGCCGCCTTCGCCGTCCACGCGGATCAGCGCCTTCGCGAGTTCCGGCTCCGCGCTCACCGCGGTTGCCTTCCGGTGGGCGGCCACCGCACCAGCGGGGGTGGCGATCTTCTCGAGATCCACTGCCAGCGACTCCTTGTACATCGCGGCGGCCTTGCCGAGCGGCACCCGGTCCTGCGGCCGTCGCGGACCGGCGAGGCTCGGCTCCACAGTGCCGAGGTCGAGCTCGAGCGAGTCCGTGAACACCGGATCCGGCGTGGCGTCGGTGCGAAAGAGGCCCTGCGCCGCGGTATACGCTTCCACGAGCGCGACGTGCTTGTCGCTGCGGCCGCTGAGTCGCAGATACTTGAGCGTCTCGTCGTCCACCGGAAAGAAGCCCATCGTCGCGCCATACTCCGGCGCCATGTTGGCGATCGTCGCCCTATCCGCCAGGGACAGCCCGCTCAGCCCAGTCCCGTAAAACTCGACGAACTTTCCCACGACCTTCTTCTTGCGCAGCATCTCGGTGACGGTGAGCACGAGATCGGTCGCGGTGGTGCCAGCGGGGAGCTTGCCGTGCAGCTTGAAGCCCACGACCTCGGGAATGAGCATCGAGACGGGCTGGCCGAGCATCGCCGCCTCGGCCTCGATGCCGCCGACGCCCCAGCCGAGCACGCCGAGCCCGTTGATCATCGTGGTGTGCGAATCGGTGCCGACGAGCGAGTCGCAGTACGCCTCGTTCGTCTCCGCGTTCACGAACACCGTCTTGCCGAGATACTCCAGGTTCACCTGATGGCAGATGCCCGTGCCCGGCGGGACGACGCGGAAGTTCTTGAACGCGTCCTGGCCCCAGCGCAGGAAGACGTAGCGCTCGACGTTGCGCTCGAACTCGAGATCAGTGTTGATGAGAAACGCGGCGTCGGAGCCGTACTCGTCCACCTGCACCGAGTGGTCGATCACGAGGTCCACGGGCTGGAGCGGATTGATGCGCTGCGGATTTCCGCCGAGCTTCGCCAGCGCGTCGCGCATGGCGGCGAGGTCGACGACGGCGGGGACGCCGGTGAAGTCCTGGAGCAGCACGCGCGCAGTGCGAAACGCGATCTCCTTCTCCACCTTGCCCGTGACGTTCCAGTTGGCCATCGCCTCGATGTCGGCCTTCTTCACGAAGGCGTCGTCCTCGTTCCGGAGCAGGTTCTCGAGGAGGATCTTGAGGCTGAATGGCAGTCGGTCGCTGTTGCCACCGGACGCCTTCGACAGGGCATCGAGCCGGTAGATCGTGTACGAGGTGCCCGCGACCTCGATGGTCGCGCGGCTGCCGAACGAATTGACTGATGTCATAGTGCGGGGTCTCTCGGTGTTCGTCACGGTCCTCGGCCCTGACGAACGGTGGAGAACGGAGCCACTGCCGGGGCACTCTGCGCTTCGCGAGCGGCGGCCGGCAGGCTGGGTGGCAATCTAGTGCGCGAAACAGCGGGAGGAGAGCCAGGAGCAACCGGCTCTCCTCCTACCCGGTGCACAGGGACGCTCCAGGCGCAGTTGACGTTCCCCTGCACTCGCACGACCCTTCGCGCGTGACTTCACCCAACTTTCCGAGCGATCAAGGAGACGTCGTCGCCGTTGCCGAGTGGCTCATGGCGATCGATTCGACGAGCGGTAGCGAGCGGCACCTGACGGCCGCGTTCGGCGACGCGCTCGTCGCGCGCGGCTGGGTGCTGACGCGAATCCCCGCCCCCGACGGACGCGAGAATCTGCTGGCGACGTCGGGCAGCGGGCCGTATGTCACGCTTTCCACGCATCTCGACACCGTTCCGCCGTTCATCCCGCCGACCCGAGCCGGCAGTCGACTGCTCGGGCGGGGTGCCTGTGACGCCAAGGGCATCGCGGCCGCCATGCTGGTCGCGGCCGAGCGGCTGCGCGCGGCGGGCCTGTCGATCGCGCTCCTGTGCGTGGTCGGCGAGGAGACGACGCACGACGGCGCGCATGCCGCGAACGAGTGGGCCGTCGCGAACGCCTTTCCGAGCGTGGCCCTCGTCAATGGCGAGCCCACCGAGAGCACGCTCGCCCTGGGTACCAAGGGCGCGATGCGCGTCATCCTGCGAACGGTTGGCGAAGCGGCACATTCGGCGTACCCGCATCTGGGCAGGTCGGCAACGAGGAGCCTCGTGCACCTGCTGTCGGAGCTCGACGCGCTCGAGCTACCGGTGGACGCACTGCTGGGTGCGACGACGATCAACATCGGGCGGCTCGCCGGCGGCGTCGCCGACAACGTGGTCGCACCGAGCGCCGAGGCGCGCCTCATGGCGCGGCTCGTCACCTCGCCGGACGAGATGTGGGAACGACTGCAGCGCTGGGTCGCCGGACGCGCCGTGCTCGAACGCAGCATCGAGGTCCCGCCGGTTCGATTGGGATCGCTCCCGGGATTTCCGACGTCGGTCGTGGCGTTCGCGACGGACATTCCCGCGATGCCCGCCTGGGGACGGCCATACCTGTTCGGACCTGGCTCCATCCACGTCGCACATCGGGACGACGAGTTCATCGAGATCGCCGAGCTGTCGGCCGCCGTGGACAGCTACGAGCGGATCGCGCGGCGGCTCACCGGCGCCTGACGCGCCTGGCCTAGCCGCCCGCTCCGCTCGGCGACGGGTCGTGGCTCTGCTCGGCGGTGGCTGACGCCTGGGAAGCGCGCCGGTCCACGTTCGTCGCGGTGATGGCGGTGGTCGGGCATTCATGCACGAAGCCCCCGTCAGCCGGCGACCACTCCACCACACGCGTGCGCGGGAATGCCTTGCGCGTCGCGTCGAGCCCCATCACCGCCGGCGCGAGCGCGACGCACGTGCCGCACCCCGTGCATTTGTCCGCGTCCACGTCGATCTGCACGCGTCGCCGCGGAAACACGCAGCCGGCGCGGTCCCAGTACGAGTCGAATCGTTCGAGCGCGCGCATCGCGGCCTTGTACCCCTGCGAGATGCTCGACGCCGTGTCGGTGAAGCTGAGCCAGTTCGCGTCGTTCAGCTGCGGGCGGATGAGCACCATCGGCGGGCCGTGCCACCGCTCGAGCGGGTACTGCTGCAGCGCATGCATCATCATCGTCGCGGCGCGCATGTAGATCGTCGCGAACCCCTGGCCCTCGGCGCGCGCCGTCTGCGACGCATCCGAGCTGCCGACGTCCACGGCGATGATGATGTCGGCGTACGTCGACGCCATGGATACGGGAAGGTTGTCCACCACGCCGCCGTCGATGCACGTGCGCTCCCCGACGCGGCCCGGCGGGAAGAAACCCGGGAGTGCGCAGGACGCGTACACGGCGTCGCGCACCGAAACATCCTGGAGGCCGGGCAGCCCCCAGACGACCCGCGCCCCCTGGTCGAGATCCACCGAGTTCACGAAGAGCGGCTTGGGCAGCACGTCAAACGTGACGTCGGGAATGGACTGCGCCACCAGCTCGCGCAACGGCTCTTCCAGATAGATGGACGGCGCGCGCATACGGTCGAGCAGCATGCCGAAATGGTTCAGCCGGAACAGGTCCTTGCGGCGAAGCGCCTCGGCGCGCTCGGCGAGCATGTCCACGGGGGTGCCCGCGAGGTGTGCGGCGGCGATGAGCGCGCCGATGCTCGTGCCCGCGTAGAGGTCGGGCACGATGTTGCGCTCCGCGAGGGCGCGAAGCACTCCGATGTGGGCGAATCCCTTCAGTCCGCCGCCGCCAAGAACGAGGGCGATGCGTCTGCTCACGTACGAGCTCCGTGGTTGCGTGGGTCAGCCGCGCCGGCGAGCGGCGAACTGGTCGAAGGCATGCTCCGACGCGCCGAGCGAATGGCCATGCGACGTCGGTCGGGGCGGCGAGCAACCAGATCGGGAAGGACGTGCGGCTCGCGCCCGTCCTTCCCGGCGTCGGCGAGATCGTCGCCGGCTGGAGGTACCGAGCCTACTGGAGGTATTGGTAGAGGCCGTACAGGCCCGCCACGGCGCCGGCGATCGCGATCGCCGTTCCCGCTCCGCCACCGATGATGAGCCCGACGAGCACGGCGGCGCCACCGACCACCATGAGCGCGACCGGCTGGCCGTAGCCGCCTCGCGGAGCCGCCGGTGCCGTGGTGGAGACTGACGCGTGACGAACGCCCACGGCCGCGGCGTCGATCGTCGGGCCGGCCGGCGTGGTCGCCGGCTGCGCAGCGGTAGTGGAGTCCGGCGTCGTTGCAACGGCGCGCGGAGCGGTGGACGCGACGGCCGCATCCTGGGCGCGCGCCGGCGAGGCGATGACGAGCGACGCAATGCTGAGTGCGACGGCAACGGGAAGGGCGAAGCGAGTGCGAGCGTGCATGTCGAGGTTCCGGTGCGGGAAGGTCGGCACGGCGATGAGGTCCGTCGTCGTGCCCGGAGTGGTGGCGCGGTATCCGCGCGAGGCCTACTCTTGCCTCTGCGCCTGTGCTGCAATGTACTGACCACTGCTCTCCCATCCGCGTAACGTGCCGATGCCGATCCTGCGCTCGCTGCTGTCCCTTGTGGCCTTCGTCACTCCCGCGCTGCTCGCGGCGCAGTCGCGCCCCCGGATCACCACGGACGAGATCGATGGGCACCTTCGATTCCTGAGCTCGGATCTGCTCGAAGGGCGCGCCCCGGCGACGCGGGGCGGGCGGTTGGCGGCTGAATACATAGCGAGCGAGCTCCGGGCGGCCGGGGTGGAGGCGGGGGCGAACGGCAGCTACTTCCAGAACGTTCCCATCGACGTCGTGGCTGCCGATCCGTCAAGCATCCACGCGACCGCATCGGGCGGGTCGACTTCCACGCTGCGCTATCCCGACGACGTCGTGGTCTGGGCGGGCAGCGCGACGGATGTGAGCGCGGCG
>JBBQDE010000042.1:0-12015 GCA_038319425.1 Gemmatimonadales bacterium | reverse complement strand
CGCGCCGAGCGCCGATGCCGCGAGCGCGCCGAGGGCGAACACGCCACCGTTCGCGAAAACCTGGGCCGCATCGCGCGCGCCGCCCTTTGCGACCACGCCCCCCGTGCGCCGGTCCTTTTCCGCGCTGCCGATGCGCGAGAGCGTGGTCGACGCGACGAAGTAGAGCACGAGCAGCGTTCCCCAGTGCCAGCCCGCGACGACTGACGCAGTGCCGACCATGGCGTCGGCGATCGCACCGGAAGTGGACAGCGCGCCGGCACGCCGCGCGAGGAATGCGGTGAACGCCGCCGCGAGGAATCCCGCCGACGTGCGGACGAGCCACGCCGGCATCAACGTGCGCAATGGTGTGGCATCGGTCTCGTCTCCATGGTGCCGGGGCGGCGCGGCGCGAACGTAGGTGCGCCCCCGCGATGCGGCAAGCGCCGTGTCAGGGCTGCAAGGGATTGAGCGGCCCCCTGGTTCCCGCTACCTTCAGCGACCGCCTGTGCACGTCCTGCCGCCGCTGTCCCCTGAGTTGCCGCATGCTCGCTACGGTCGACGCCCTCCTCCCGCTCAGCCTCCTCGAAGCCGTTCGCGACGTAGACACTCCCGAGGGAGTGCTCGAAGCCGAGTTCGTGGACGAGCTCCGCAACAAGCGCTTCGGGCTGAGCGATACGGTATATACCCAGATCAAGCGCTACACCGAGGCCGTGCGGAAGAACCAGCGCACGGCCCAGGATGAGGCGGTGGCGCTCGCGCGCCTGATCGGGCGACGCCCCGATGCCGAAGCGGTGCTGCGCGCCGCGGGGCGCTACCTGGCGCACGAAGCGTATCACACGGTGCCGGGCTTCACGCGCACGATGGTGCGCGTGCTGCCGTCCTTCATCTCGCGTCCCATGGCGCTCCGGCGCGTGCGCCGCCTCGCGCAGCGCTACCTCAACGCGACCGTGCGCCGCGTCGGCACCTACGTGCTGCTCGAGGTGCCCCGCTCGGTCACGCTCGGCGTCGCACCGGGGAGCACGGGGTGCACGTTCTACGAGGCCACGCTGCGCGAGCTGATGCGGCTGCTCGTCGGCGCCACCGGTGCAGTGGAGCACACCCGCTGCGCCGGCCGCGGCGAGGGAGCGTGCGAGTGGCGCGCCGACTGGCGCGGCGCGGCGGCCTGAGCGTGCGCGCGCCGTCGTGCTGACACCCGCCACGCTGCCGTACCTCCAGCGCGAGATCGCCGCCGCGGGCATCGACGGCTGGCTGCTCTTCGATTTTCAGGGCTGCAATCCGATCGCCGGTGGACTGCTCGGCCTCCACGGCATGGTCACGCGGCGCATCTTCGTGTGGATCCCGCGTGAAGGCGTGCCGAGCGCGCTCGGGCACGCCATCGAGCCCGGGCCGTGGCGCACCTGGCCGTCCGCGTGGCGGCACGACGCCTACAGCTCATGGCGCGAGCTCGAGCGTGCCGTGGGCAGCATGGTGCAGGGTAAACGAATCGCCATGGAGTATTCGGCGGGCGACGCCGTGCCGTATCTCGATCGGGTGCCGGCCGGCGTGCTCGAGATGGTGCGCGCCGCGGGCGCGCGCGAGGTGGTGTCGTCCGGCGCGCTCGTGACGCGGTTCGTGGCGTCGTGGACGGCGGAACACGTCGCGTCGCACCGGCGGGCGGCAGGGGCCATTCGGCAGATCGCGCTCGACGCGCTCGCGCTCGCCGGCCAGCGCGCGCGGACGCCGCGCCCGATCACCGAACATGAGCTCATGGCGTGGATGCTCGAGCGCTTCCAGCGCGAGGGGCTCTCCACCGATCACGGACCGAACGTCTCGGCTGGCGTAAACGCAGCCAATCCGCACTATGAACCGTCGGCGGATCGGCCGCGACCGATCGTGGAGGGCGACGTGCTGCTCATCGACCTCTGGGCTCGGGAGACCGACCCGGCCGACCCGACAAGGGTCGGTGTCTGGGCGGATCAGACATGGATGGCGACGATCGGTGCGCCGTCGGCGCGGGCACAGGAGGTCTGGCGCGCCATTCGCGACGCGCGCGACGCCGCGATTCGACTCGTGCAGGAGGGCGTCGCCGACGGTCGGGCGTTGCGCGGTGGCGACGTGGACGATGCCGCGCGGGCGGTGATCGAGTCACGCGGCCTCGGAAAATTCTTCACCCATCGTACCGGGCACTCCATCGACCCGCGGTCGCTGCACGGCGCGGGGCCGCATCTGGACAATCTCGAGACGCGTGAAGAGCGCCTGCTCGTGCCCGGCGTCGGGTTCTCCATCGAGCCGGGTGTGTACGTCCCGGGCGAGATCGGCATGCGAACCGAGGTGAACGCGTACATCGAAGCGGGGCGTGCCGTCATCACGCCCGACCACTATCAACATGAGCTGATAGTCGTATGAGCCCACATCGCGTGTCATTCGTGATGTCGAGCGCGCTCGTGCTCGGCGTGGCGTGTGCGTCCGGGTCGGGAACGCCGCCGGCCGCGCGGACTGTTCCGGCGACCGCGCGCGATTCGAGCTTCGAGGCGGTTCGCCTTCAGGTGACCAACGGCAGCATCGTGGCCGACGCGCAGCTTGGCCGGATGCCGCCCATGGCCGTGGGCGCGTGCATCGACCCGAAGGTGGCCGCACGCTTCGAGCTCGACCGATCGCTGGACCTCGTTCCCGACCACCCGTCGATGGTGATCGGGGCGTTCGACCTGCCGCGTCTGCCCGAGTCGCTTCGCGATTCCGAGGTGCGCACCGGAATCGTGACGGCGCGATGGGTGGTGGACACCAACGGCACGGCGATTCCCGGAAGCGTGACCATCCTCTCATCGCCGCACGGGCTCATGAGCCTCCAGGTGTGTGGTTCCATTCTCGCGGCGCGATTCACGCCTGCCCGGGACGAGGGGCGCGTCGTCCGCGCGCGCGTCGACATGCCGGTGAAGTTCGTTCCGTAGGCGGCCGCCGACCGGCGGTGCCATCGAACGTGGCGTCGGGGCAAACGTGGCTCGCGCCTTGCCCTTCAGGCGGCTTCACACCGACCGATCCGGCCAACTCGTGACCGCTGCTCCGCTGCGCGCCACCGCGCCTCGTTTCATCCTCTGCGCCCTGCCACTGTTTCTCGCCGCAAGTGCCTGTGGTGACGACGGCGGCAGTTTCGCATTCGCCAAGAAATCGCGCACCTCGCCGGGCGCCGTGGAGCCCGATCTCGCGGGTCCCGTGGTCATCGCTGCACCCACGGCCGCGTACAAGTCGTCCGCCGTCTCCGCCGCCGGGAGCGTGAGCGGCACGGCGACGCTCTCGTCGCCACTCGCTCCCGCGGAGCCTACACCCGTCGGTCGCGACAGTGCCGTGTGCGGAAAGGCCATCCCGGACAGCTCCGTGCAGCAGAAGGGCAACGGCCTGGGCAACGTCGTCGTGTGGCTCGACGGCGTGCGCGCGGGCAAGCCGCTCCCCGCGGACAAGCGCCTCGAGGTGGAGAGCGACCACTGCATGCTCACGCCCCGCGTGCAGGCGGCGGTGATCGGGAGTGCCGTGAACGTGATCGGCCACGACGATTTCCGGCAACACCTGCGCTTCCTCGCCGCCGGCGACTCGACGGCGCGCGCGTCGGTCCTGCTGGGGAAGGACGAGCAGGTGATCCCGACCGAGCTTCCGGCCAGGACACCGGGGCTCGTGATCATCCGCGACGCGGATCACGCGTGGCCGCGCGCCTACGTGGCGGTGTTCGACCACCCGTATTTCGCCGTCACGAAGCCTGACGGGTCATTCGTCATCGACGGCGTGCCGCCGGGCAAATACACACTCGTGGCGTGGCACGAGCGCACGGGGCGCACGGAGCAGCCAGTAGACGTCGCGGCCAATGGCGCGGCCAAGGTGACGTTGTCGCTGTCGGGGAAGTGATCCCCCATACGAGACAGCACGGAAGTCCGGAGCGTCGTTGACTGATGACCAAGTCGTCCAGGTATCAGTCGACGACGTGGCTGATGCCGGCGCCTCCGCCCTGTTTCTAATCCCGCAGCTCCGCGCGGTAGAGGCGACCATACACGCCCCCGCCCGCGACCAGCTCTTCGTGCGTTCCCGACTCCACCACCCGCCCGTGGTCGAGCACGAGCACACGGTCGGCGCGGCGGACGGTGCGCAACCGGTGCGCGATGATCAGCGTGCTGCGGCCGCGCAGCAGCTCCTCCATCGCGATCTCCACCAGCCGCTCGCTTTCGTTGTCGAGACTGCTCGTCGCCTCGTCGAGCACCACGAGCGCAGGGTCCTTGAGGAACACCCGTGCGAGCGCGATGCGCTGGCGCTGCCCGCCGGAGAGCTTCACGCCGCGCTCGCCGACGAGAGTATCGAGCCCGTCCGGCAGGCGCTCGATGAACTCCGTGGCGTGCGCCGCGCGTGCGGCCGCCAATACGTCGGCCTCGCTGGCGTTCGGCCGCGCATACGCGATGTTCTCGCGCACGGTGCCGCTGAACAGTGCGGGCTCCTGCGGCACGAGCCCGATCGCGCCGCGCAAATCGGCAAACGACAGCTGGCGGATGTCGACGCCATCGAGCGCGATGCGCCCCGCGTTCACGTCCCAGAAGCGCGGGATGAGCGACGCGACCGTCGTCTTGCCCGCACCGGACGGGCCCACGAGCGCGACGACCTCACCCGGCGCGATCGAGAAGGACACGTCGGTCAGCGCGTCGGGCAGGTCGGGTGCGTAGCGGAACGTGACGTGGTCGAGCGCCAGCGCGCCGCGGACTGGCTTCGCGAGCCGCGTCGGCGTCTCCGGCTCGGCCACGGTCGGCCGCATCGCCAGGAGCTCGAACACCCGCTGCGCCGCGCCCACCGCTTCCTGATAGCTGCCGAACAGCGACGCGAGCGAGCCGACCGCGGCGGCGACGGTGATGGCGTAAAGCAGGAACGACACGAGCGCGCCCGGCGTGAGCGCGCCCTCGAGCACGAGGCGCCCCCCCTGCCACAACACCGCGACCACTCCGCCGAACGCGACGAAGCCCACCACGCCGAACAGCAGCGCGCGCATCCGCGCCCGAGTGATCGCCGCGGCCACGACGCCGCTCAGCAGGGCGTGGTACCGCCGCGTCTCCTCGGCCTCGCGCACGAAGCTCTGCACGGTGCGAATCTGCGAGAACGATTCGTCCGCCATCCCCATCGCCTCGGCCACCCGGTCCTGCACACCCGTGCTCGCGCGCCGCAGCCGCCGCCCGAAGAAGAACGCCGAGCCGACGACGATCGGCACCACCGCGAGCGTCGTCGCCGTGAGCCGTGGGTGCGTGAGCGTGAGCAGCACGACGCCGCCCACCAGGAAGAGCGATTGGCGCGACAGCTCCGAGATCCAGCTGCCCATCAAGGTCTGGAGCACGGCGAGGTCGGCGGAGAGCCGGCTCGTGAGCTCGCCCGTGCGCCGCTCGGTGTAGAAGCCCGGCGACAGCCGGACGAGATGCGCGAACACGTCCTCGCGCAGTTGCGCGATCACCCGCTCCGACGTGCCGGTGAGGAGGAAGACCTGCACGAAGTTCATCGCGCCCTGAAGCGCGAAGGCGAGCACGAGTCCGATCGCGATCCGGTCGAGCAGCGCGCGGTCGCGCTGCTGGAAGGCGGCATCGAGCAGGTGACGCACCACCTGCGGAAACGCCAGCCCTACTGCAGCGGCCACGACGAGGCACACCGCGCAGATGGCGAGGCGTCCGCGATAGGGACGAAGCCGCGGCAGGAGCGCCGCCAGTGGCCGGAGGGAGACGGGGCGCCGAGACTTCGGGGTCCCCGGCGCACGAAGAGCGGGAGTCGTCACGTCAGCGCGCCGGTCCGCCCTCGCCGCGCAGCCAGAGGCGCACCGTGTACAGCGACTGGTTCATCGTTCGTCCGATGCGCTCCTGCACCTCGAGCCACTTGAGAAGAGTATCCGCGCGCTCGGCACTCGTTCGCGGCGGCGAGCCCCAGTCGTCGGCCGTCCAGGTGCGCACGTGCACCACGCCAGACGCATCGGGGGCGCCGAGCAGCATCAGCGACTCGGGGGTCCCGCGCCCCGGTCCGATCAGCAGCGGCAGCTCGCGCGCCGCGGAGGAATCCGAGGCCGTCACCGGTGTCTGCGCACGCCGCTCACGCGACGGCCCGATCGACGACCATGGCCGCGAAGAGGAGCGCGAGATAGAGCAGCGAGTAGAGATACACGGCGCGCGCCGGCTGCACGTAACTCGCCGCGCGCATGACCCGCACGACGCCGAGCAGCAGCCAGCCGCCGAGGGCGGCTGCGGCGACCAGGTAGGGAATCCCGAGCGCACCGAACGCCACCGGCAGGAAGGTGAGCGGCAGGAGGATCAGCGTGTACCAGAGCATGTTCCGCATCGTCTCGCGCTCGCCCCAGACAAGCGGGGCCATCGGAACACCCGCGCGGCGGTAGTCCACCTGCTTGTTGAGCGCGAGCGCCCAGAAGTGCGGCGGTGTCCAGTAGAAGATGATGAGGAAGAGGTACACGGACATCAGGTCGACTCGCCCGGTGACCGCCGCCCACCCGACGAGCGGTGGGAAGGCACCGGCCGCGCCGCCGATGACGATGTTCTGCGGCGAGCTGCGCTTGAGCCACCGCGTGTATACGAAGACGTAGGTGTAGAAGCCGCCGAGGGCGAGCGCCGCGGTGAGCACGTTGGCAACGTGCGCGAGCAGGAAGGTCGCCGTCGTCGCGCACAGGATGCCGAACGCCAGCACCGCCTCGGCTCGCATCCGTCCGCTCGGGATCGGCCGCAGCCGGGTGCGGGCCATATGTACGTCGATGTCGCGGTCGATGTACATGTTCACCGCGTTCGCGCCGCCGGCCATGAGGTACCCGCCCACGAACACGGCGAGCACCAGCCGCCAGCCCGGCGACCCCGCCACGAACATGGGCGCGATGGTAGTGACGAGCAGCAGTGAGATGATGCGCGGCTTCGTGAGCGCGATGAGATCGCGGGCGAAGCCCTGCCGGAGGCGCGGCGCGGCGACGTCGCTCATGTGGACACGCTGGCGCGGCGCGCCAGGGAGGCGAGCGCGAAGGTCGCGATCCAGATGCTGACACCGGTGGCCTCGTGCAACGACCGCAGCACGGGCGGAAGCCGCAGCCCGATCATCGCCCCCGCCACCAGCAGCTGCAGCACGCCGAGCGACAGCGCGACCGCGGCCGCGCGACGGACGACGAATACCTCGCGACGCTTGCGCAGCGCCATCACGACACCGAACAGGTGCAGGACGAGCAGGACCGCCAGCACGCGATGCGTGACCTGCACGTGCACGGCCGCCGCCATCACGTCGGGGTTCGTGCCGCACAGCGGAACTGCGGGACACGCCACGGCGGCGCCCGGATATTTCGCCGTCAACCCGCCCATCACGACGGTCACCAGCGCCATGGCCGCTCCGGCGAACGCGGCGCGCCTGGTCTTCGCCGTGGCGCCACCAAGGGCGGCGGTCGCGCCGCCGAAGCCGCCGGTGCGGATCACCGCCGCCACGACGGTCGCCACGAGGCTCATCGCCACCGTCCAGTGCGCGAGCGTGGCGTAGGTGGTGTTGCCGAGCTTCACCGTGACGGCGCCCAGGATCGCGGCCGACACGCCGAGCGCGACCGCGAGGGCTGCGGCGCGCAGCACGCCACCCGGACCGCCGACGCCCGGCTCCTGGCGGCGACGCCACGCCGCGACGAGCAGTGCCACGAGCGACAACAGCAGAATCGACGCGAGGTAGCGATGCGAGACCTCGACGATCAGGTCGGGACGGTTCAGCGGCGGGAACCAGCGGCCGTAGCACCGGGGCCAGTGGTCACCACAGCCCATCCCGGAGCCGGAGATGCGCACGATGGCTCCGAACACGAGATGCAGGCACGCGACGCCGAATGCGACGTACGCGACGCGGCGCAGCGACGTCATGATGCGATCCCGACGATACGCTCGGATGATCGCGACGCCGGCGCGGGATGCATTGCACGCCAGGTGAACACGAGCAGCACCGCGAGCGCCACCGCCGGCACCACCGCCCACACCATCTCCGTCGCGCCGCGGGGCCGAGGCACCGTGCTGGCGGCCGACTCGGGGATGTGGCGGTGGCCACCCACCGAGCGGAGGATGAAGAACTGGGCGAACACACAGCACGCCACGGACGACCAGAACAGTCCGTCGGCGAAGGAAAGTCGCATGTGCAGCGGTGGGACGAACGAGCAGGGACGAGCGAGAGCGAAAGGTCACCAGCGGCGGAGCAGGGGTCAACCAGGCAAATCCTGACCGGTGAGCAGTTGACCGGTACGGCGGACGAGTCGAGTCGATGCGCTCGAGACGCTCCTCTCCCGGTGGCCGTTTCCGGGTCGTAGCATTCGCGCATGGCGACTTCTTCGAGCACCGCGGATCGATCTCCGACCCTCAAGCGCCAGCTGGGGCTGTGGAGTGCGGTGGCGGTCCTCATCGGGTCCACCATCGGCTCCGGCATCTTTCGCTCGCCCGCGGGCATCGCCGACAAGCTTCCCGGTCCACTCCCGCTCATGGCGGTGTGGATCGCCGGCGGCCTGTTCGCCCTCTGCGGCGCGCTCACCCTGGCCGAGCTCACCGGCGCGTTTCCCGAAACGGGAGGCGCCTACGTCTTCATCCGCGAAGGGTGGGGACGCCTGTCGGCGTTTCTCTTCGGCTGGGCCGAGCTCACGCTGATCCGCGCTGCCTCGCTCGGCGCCATCAGCACGACGTTCGCCGAGTATTTCTTGCGCGTGATCGGTTTCGATCCCTCGGTCGAGCCGTACCGCACCTACGTGCACTACATCGCCGCCGTCGCGATCCTGCTCACTGCCACCTTCAACTACGTGGGCGTGCGCTGGGGCTCGCTCGTGCAGAACCTGACGACCCTCGCGAAGTACGGCGGCTTGCTGTTCATCATCCTGCTCGCGCTCGCGATCGGGCTGCCGCGCACGGGCGGCCACTACACCCCCGCCGCGCCTGCCGGCTCATTCCATATTGCGGCGTTCGGGCTCGCGCTGGTGAGCGTCCTCTGGGCGTTCGATGGCTGGGCGGACCTGAGCTTCGTCGCGGGCGAAGTGAAGGAGCCCCGGCGCACCCTGCCGCGAGCGATCCTCATCGGCACGCTCGCGGTGATCGCGATCTACCTGCTGGCGAACATCGCGTACATGGCCGTGCTGTCGGTGGAGGAGATCCGCCACTCGCGGCTCGTCGCGGCCGACGTCGCGGAGCGGCTGATCGGCGCACCCGGCGTGATCTTCGTTGCCATCACCGTGATGCTCTCCACGTTCGGCACGCTCAACGGCACATTGCTCACCGCGCCGCGCATCTTCTTCGCCATGGCCGACGACGGGCTGTTCTTCCGCAAGGTCGCCGCCGTGCATCGGAAGTATCACACGCCCTACGTCTCGATCATGCTGACGACGGGGCTCGGCATCGTGTTCGTGCTGCTGCGCACCTTCGAGCAGCTCGCCGACACCTTCGTCACGGCGATCGTGCCGTTCTACGCGCTCGCCGTCGCGTCGATCTTCGTGCTGCGCAAGCGCGCCGACTACGATCCCCCCTTCCGCGCACCGTTCTACCCGATCGTCCCGGCCCTGTTCATCCTCGCCACGCTCTTCCTGCTCGGCAACGCCATCATCGATCCGACGAGCCGCTGGCCAACGGTCGCGGTGCTGGGGATCATCCTGCTCGGCGTGCCGGTGTATTATCTCACGGTCGGGCGGCGGGCTCAGGGCACTGTGCACTGAAGTACACGGGCATAGCTGTACTACGGCGTACCGGGACTGGCATACCACTCCCAGCAAAGCACCGACGCTGCTCCACGGCGACTGGCGCTGGCACCGCCCGCGCCTGATCAGGCCGCACACGAATCAGCCGCGGCGCGCGAGCTCTCCGAAGGTGGGCCCGAATTGCTGGGGCCAGTATGCCAGTCCTGGTACGTGGTACCGGTCTACCCGCGCATCGCAGTACGCCTCAGCCTCAGAAGATCGACAGATTGATGTATTTCCGCGGATTCTTCTTCAGGTCCGCGAGGACGGCGTCCGCCTGCGTGACGAGGCCGCGGAGATCGCGGTAGAGCAGGGTGTCCTTGAGCAGCTTGCCGGCGTTGCCGTCCCCGCGCTCGATGCCGGCCACGAGGTTGTCCGCCCGCTTGCTCGTCTCGTCGAGGTTGGCCGCGATTCGCGTCAGGCTCGCGCTCGACGTCTGGAAGTTCTTCATCGTCGAGTCGATCTTCGCCGAGTCCACCGCGCTCGCCGCGCGGCGGAACGACGCCATCGTGGCGGTGAGGTTGCGGTTCTGCTCCGCCGCGATGCTGTTGAGCTGAATCGAGAGCTGCGCGGCATTCGCCGACAGCGTCGCGGCGCTCGCCATCGTGCGACGGATGTCGCGCAGGCCGCCGCTCGCCACCAGCTCGGCGTTGAGCGTCTTCACCATCAGGTTCACCGTGCCGGCGATGGAGTCCACCTTGTTCTCGATCGCCTGGATGTCCGTCTCGCCGGCACCCACCGGCACCGTGTCGTTCGGGGCGAAATACACGCGGCTCGGCCCCTTCGGCGTGAGGGCGATGGCGGCATCGCCGAAGATGCCGATGGGCTTCACGCTCGCCACGGAGTTCTTCGGCACCTTGATGTCGTTGTTCACCCGCAGGAAGACGTCGAGATAGCCGTCGTCGCGCAACTGCACGTCGGCCACCGCGCCCACGCTCACGCCGGCCAGCAGGAGCGGCTGGCCTGGCTTGAGGTTCTGTCCCCACGCGAACTTGCTGTACAGCGGATACCCGGATGAGAGTCCGCCGCGTACGAGCCAGAGCGTGCCGAGGAGGACGATCGCGAGCGCCGCGCTGAGAAACACTCCGACCAGGACTTCGTCGCGCCGTTTCATGTCTGTAGGTAAGGGGCCAGGATCGCCGCCGTCAACGTGTCGAGGATCAGGATCGCCACCGAGGTGATGACGACCGCCTTGGCGGTGGAGCGGCCCACCCCCTCCGCGCCCGCTTCGGTGACGAAGCCTTCATAGGAGCAGACGAACGCGATCGCGGCGCCGAACAGCGTCGCCTTGAGCAACGAATACACCACCTGGAACGTGCCGAACCCCAGGCGCACGCCGGCCACGAAATCCTGCTTCGTCACCTCCGTCACGTACACGGAGACGAGATAGCCGCTGAACAAGCCCGTGGCGTCGGCGAGGATGACGAGTGCCGGCAGCATGATGAGCGAGGCGAGCAGACGCGGGACGATGAGGAAGGCGACCGGATCGTACGACAGCGTCTCGAGCGCGTCGATCTGCTCGGTCACGCGCATCGTGCCGATTTCCGCCGTCATCCGCGCCCCCACCCGCCCGGTGAGCACCAGCCCCGTGAGCAGCGGTCCCAGCTCCAGCACCTGCATGAGGCGCACGGACAGGCCGATGATCGAGAGCTGCACGCCGGGAAAGAGCTGGTAGCGGACCTGGATCGCGATGACGCCGCCGATGAACGCGGCCACGATGACGGTGAGCGGTATCGAGTCCACCCCGATGCCGCGCATCTGCCGAATCGTCTCGGGCACGAAGGTGGCCGGATCGCCGAGCGCCCGGCCGATGTCGCGCAGTAAGTAGCCGCGCGCGCCGATCTGCCCGAAGAACTCGATGAACCCGCGCGTGACACGGCGGAAGAACCGGATCCCGCCCCGCTGCACGATCGGGAAGGTCTCGGTGCCACGCGGCGTGTCCATCGGGTCCGGGAGCGTCACGTCCGCACGCGGGCCAGGAGAACGATCCCGAACACGGCGAACAGCGCGTTGGGCAGCCACGCCGCCACATCGGGCCAGATGATGTTCTTGCCGCCGAGCGGCTTGGTGAGCTGGATGAGCATCAGGAAGGTGACGGTGATGGCGAGGCTGAGACCGATGCCGTACGCCGTGCCGCCGCGCTGCGTGCTCGTGGCCAGCGGCGCCCCGAACAGCGCGATCACCAGGCAGGTGATGGGAATCGCGATCTTGAGCGCCCGCTCGACGCGCAGCAGGTTCGCGTCGCCGCCCGAGCGCTCGAGCGAGCGGATGAAACGGGACAGCTCCGTGTAGCGCATCTCCTGCGGGTCTCTCGGTTTGGCCATCAGGTC
>JBBQDE010000041.1:0-12023 GCA_038319425.1 Gemmatimonadales bacterium | reverse complement strand
GAGGGGGCGTCGTCGCTCATGGCCGAAGCATAGAAGCGGGGACGAAGGGACACCAGCGCGGCGGACTCGGCGCTAGCGCGCAGTGTGACGTGAGCCGTTGCGTGCGCATGGCCCACCGGAAAGCTTTCGGCATGAGCCACTCATGCCTTCGCGCCGCCGGATTCGCGGCGCTCTCGTTCGTGACCTTCGCCGCCTGCTCGCGCGGGACGGCCTCCACGTCCTCTTCCGCTCCGTCCACCGCGTCAGCGCGCGTAGGGCCGCGCTTCGCCGACGGCGGCGACGTCGTCGAGGCGATGCGCGCGCGCTACGACGGCAAGTGGTATCGCACGCTCACCTTCCGCCAGAAGACGTCGCGGCTGCTCCCGGCCGGCACGTGGAAGGTGGAGACCTGGTACGAGGCGCTGCGGCTGCCGGGCCGGCTGCGCATCGACTTCGACCCGGTGAGCGCCGGCAACGGGGTCCTCTATGCGCGGGACAGCCAGTTCGTCGCCACCAACGGCAAGTTGATCCAGAGCAGCCCCGGCATCAACGACCTCCTCCTGCTCGGCTTCGACGTGTACGCCAACTCGCCGGCGCGCACGGAGGTGCTGCTGCGGCGCCAGGGGTTCGACCTCAGTCGCGTGCACGAGACGAGCTTCGAGGGGCGCCCGATGGTGGTGATCGGCGCCCTGCGCGGGGACATGCGCCGCAAGCAGGCATGGATCGACGCGGAGCGGCTGTACTTCGTCCGCCTCGTCGAGCCCACGCGCGCCGACTCCAGCAAGGTGCAGGACATCCGCTTCGTGAACTACGAGCGCCGCGGCGACGCCTGGCTCGCCCCGCGCGTCGAGATCTACAACGACGGCAAGCTGGTGTTCTACGAGGACTACAGCGACATGAAGACGGATGTGCCGCTCGACGAATCGCTGTTCGATCCGACGCCGTGGAAGAACCCCAAGCACTGGATGGCGCAGCGGTAAAGACGCGCCCGGCGCGACCGGGTTGTCTCGCACGATAGAGGAGAGCCAGGCTCTCCTTCTTCCGTTGGACAGCGGAGCTTCACGGGTGCAATATCGGAGGTTGATTTCAAAGACCTCCCCCTCCTGCCGGTAGACATGCGCCTCCCCCTTCTCGCTCTCGCTCTCTTTCTCCCCGCCTTTCTCGCCGCCCAACAGCAGGCGCCGGCCAAGGGCACCGTCGTGCTCAAGGCCGCGCGACTGATCGACGGCACCGGCGCGCCGGCCGTGCAGAACGGCGTCGTCGTCGTGACCGACGACAAGATCGTGGCCGTGGGCGCGGAGGGGAGCGTGGCCGTGCCGGCTGGCGCGCGCGTGATCGACCTCGGCGACGCCACGCTGCTGCCGGGCTTCATCGACGCGCACACGCACATCATCGGGCGGCCGCTGTCGGACCCGAAGTCGGACGATGCGAACGTGCGCGACTACGCGAGCTACGGCGCGATCATGGGTGTCGAGAACGCGCGAAAGACGCTGATGGCCGGCTTCACCAGCATCCGCGTCCTCGGAGCGCCGAACTTCGACGACATGGCGCTGCGGCAGGCGATCACCAACGGCGCGGTGCCGGGCCCGCGAATGCAAAACGCCGGAAACTCCTTCGGTATCACCGGCGGCCATTGCGACGAGAACGGTTATAAACCCGGTCTGATGGACGCCGACTATCGCACCGGCGTGGCCGACGGCGCCGACGAAGGGCGGAAGGCGGTGCGCTACCAGGTGAAGTACGGCGCGGACGTCATCAAGATCTGCGCGACGGGTGGTGTGCTCTCCGAAGGCGACGCGGTCGGCGCCACGCAGTACACCCTCGAGGAGATGAAGGCGATCGTGGACGAAGCCGCGAAGCTCGAGCGCAAGGTGGCCGCGCACGCCCACGGCACCGAGGGGATCAAGCTCGCCGTGCGCGCCGGCGTCGCCTCCATCGAGCACGGCTCCTTTCTCGACGACGAAGGGGCGAAGCTGATGGTGCAGCACGGCACCTACCTCGTGCCGACGATCAGCGCCGGCGAGTTCACCGAGAACGCCGCGAAGAGCGGCCGCCTCACCGGCCTGCGCGCCGAGAAGGCGCTCGCCGCCGCGCAGGGGATGCGGAACTCGGTTCGGCTCGCGCTGCGGAACGGCGTGCCGATCGCGCTCGGCACCGATGCCGGCGTGGGCGAGCACGGCGCCAACGGGCACGAGTTCACGCTGCTCGTGACGTGGGGCGGCCTCACACCGATGCAGGCCATCACCGCCGGCACCTCGAGCGCCGCCAAGCTGCTCGGCTGGGACAAGCGCGTCGGGACGCTGTCGGCGGGGAAGTGGGCCGACATCGTGGCCGTGCCGGGCGACCCCACGCGAGACATCACGGCGATGGAGAAGCCGGTCTTCGTCATGAAGGGCGGCGTCGTGTACAAGCAGCTTCTGGCCGGCAAGACGACCGCGATGCGTTAGCCTCCGCGAGCGGGAGTGCGCGGAGAGACGTAGTCGCCTGTGACCTTCCCGGCGCTGCTGCGTCCGGTAGAAACAGGACCATGTCTCTCCCCCTCCCGCTCTCCCTGCTTTCGGATGGCCCGACGACGGGTCCTCGCGAGGCGTGCGACCCCGTGGCCGACGCCCGGGCGGCGCGTCTGGCGGAGATCGTCCACGAGCTGCTTCCCTCGATGAGACGCCGCGCTCCGCATCTGTCGGAACGCGCCCTCGCCGACGCCGTCGAGCGGATCGCCGCCCACCGTCTGGCCGACGAGGAGCTCGCACACAACTCATGGTGAACCGGAAGCTCGCCGGCCCCAACATCCCCGACGTCCCCGACCGTGTTCGGGCGCTGGCGCTGGACATCGCGCATCGCCTTCGCCCCGTCTGCGCCCACATGCCCGATGAGGACATGCTGGAGCTTTCGACGCGCATGGCGGCCGTGGAGCTCGAGTACTTCGAGCCCGCGCCCGTCCACCGCGCACGCCGCCGCCCCGCGCACAGCTAGCCGTCATGGGCGACAACGAGTGGGGCCTGTTCGAGGATGCCGAGTCGTCGGCGCGCCGCCGGCGAGAGGAGCTCGTGGCGCGGTTGCGCGACCGCGTGATCGCCGCGGGTGACAAGCTGTCGCTCGAGCAGGTCGATGCGATCGTGGCGCGGATGGCCGATACGGCACTGGAAGGCGAGCGGCTCCGGCACGGGTACTCCCGGCCGCGCCACTGACCCTTCGCCGTGTGCGCGAATCACCAGGTCGCTCCATTGGGCGGCCTTCGTCGTTTTGCGCCCCGACGTAACGAAGCGATACGGCGTCGACACGCCGCGATACGAGATCGCGACCAACGGTATCGGCACTCGCACGGTAACTACGGAGAAGCCAACGACTTGAGCGTGAAGCCACTCTGGTCGCACTCCTTGCTACGGGGAGCTCGTGCCGACATCGGCCGAACCCTTCGCCTGGAGTCATCATGATTCGCTTTCGTCTCGTGCTCGCGCTGGTCACCGTGGCTGCCTGTGGCGGCGGTGGCTCGTCCGACAACAACCCGACCACGCCCACGACTCCCACGACGCCGGCCACGCCGATCGCCACCACGTCGGTGACACTGCAGAACAACCTGTTCGATCCAGCGGCGATCGTGGTGTCGCCGTCGGCGGTCGTCACCTTCACCAACAGCGACGGGATTGCGCACAACGTGAGCTTCGCCAACACCAGCATCGCGTCAGTCCCCAACTGGACATCCGGCGCCCGAACCGTCGCCATGCCGGCGACGGCCGGCACCTACAGCTACACCTGTACGATCCACGCCGGCATGAACGGAACCGTGAAGGTCCAATGACATGACGCTCGTGCTCCAGATCGCGGTCGCGGCGCTCCTGATGGCCCCCGCCGACACCGTTCCCGCCGACACCGCGCCCGTCGACACGGCGGCGATGGCCGCTCCCCACGGCGGCCCTCGCGTCGGCGTCACGCGCCTCGGAGTCGCCGCATCCGCCGACACGACGCCACGCCGCCGGCCGCGCGCCGTGGAAGTGAGCGACGCCTACGCGCTCCGGCTTCGAATTCACCACTACGCCTCGTACACGATGATCCCCTTGTTCGCCGCACAGACCATCGCCGGCAACCAGCTGTACCAGTCGGGCGGGTCGGACCCGGCGTGGGCGAAGTCGCTGCACGGGATTGGCGCCGGCGGCCTGGCCGCGCTGTTCACCGTGAACACGGTGACGGGCGTGTGGAACCTCTGGGAATCGCGCGGGCAGAGCGAAGGACGCTCGCTCAAGCTGGTGCACAGCGCGCTGATGCTCGCCTCCGACGCCGGATTCACGTACGCCGGCGTGAAGCTTGGTCCCGACGCGAAGCGATCCGGCGCGAAGCGCATCGAGCACCGTCGCGTGGCGTACATCTCCATGGGCGGCGCGCTGGCCGGCTACGCCACGATGCTCATCGGCAACCGATGAGCGCACGATGATCGTTGCCGCCCCGCAGCTGCTCACCGACCTCGCCGCACCGTGGGCGAAGCTGTACAGCCACTCCAACGTGCTCGCCACGATCGTCGGCTTTCTTCACGTCGCACCCATCGTCGTCGGGGGCGGGCTCGCCATCGCGCTCGATCGCGGCACGCTGCGGCTGCGCCATGACGAGCCTGGCGCCCGGGCGCGTCATCTCGTGGAGCTCGGCAGCGGACATCGCGTGGTGCTCGCCTCCCTGGCCCTCTCGTTCATGTCGGGGATCGCGCTGTTCGCCGCTGACATCGAGACCTTCTTCGGGTCGTGGATCTTCTGGCTCAAGATGGGGCTCATCGCGCTGCTGCTCGCGAACGGCGCCGTCATGAACCGGTTCGAGCGCACCCTGCGAGTCAGCGGGGCCGACGCGGACGCCGCCTGGCGCCGACTGCGCACCGTCGCCATCACCAGCCTCGCCCTCTGGCTCACGATCACGCTGGCGGGCATGGCATTGCTGAACCTTTCCTGATGACCGATTCCTGCACCGGCTGCCCGCTCGATCCGGAGCGGCGCGAGCTCATTCGCGCCGCCGTCGCCACCGTGGCGTCGCTCGGCCTGCTCGGCATCCTGCCACGCCACGCGGCGGCCGCACCGCTGCGTGTCATCAACGCGCTCGCCTCGGCGCCGTACGACCGAGGCGACGAAAAGCGATATCCGATCCCCACGGCCGACGGCGTGTCGATCGACAAGGACAACAGTGTCATCATCGCCCGCAGCGGCGCGAAGGTGTATGCGTTCTCGCTCGCCTGCCCACACCAGAACACGGCGCTCCGCTGGAATGCCGACGACCGGCAGTTCCAGTGCCCCAAGCACAAGTCGCGCTATCGCGACGACGGCGAGTTCATCGAGGGGCGCGCCACGCGCGACATGGACCGCCTGGCCGTGCGGCGCGACGGCGCGATGCTGGTGGTGGAGATCGACACGCTCATCCAGCAGGACGAGCATCCGAAGGAGTGGGCGGCGGCGTTCGTGCCCGTCTAGGGGACACTCCTCTCTCAGTTGCCGTTGCCGAGCGCCGCGATCCGTTCGTTGAGCGCGTCGCGCTCCGTCGTGGCGCCGAGCTTCTCGAAGATCGTCAGGGCGGCCCGCGCGTCGTCGAGCGCTGGCGCGCGCTCGCCGCGGCGAACCCAGACCTGCATTCGGTCGCGCAGCGACTCGGCCTCGGTCAGCGCGTGCCCGTGCTCGCGCGCAATCGAGAGCGCGCGCCCGAAGGCCGCCAGCGCGTCGTCGTAGCGCTGCTGGGCGGCGCACGCCGTTCCCACCACGCGGTACGCGTCCGCTTCGTTCAGCGCGTCGCCCATCGATTTCAGCTCCTCGGCCGCCAGCCGCGCGGTCGTCTCGGCGAGCGGGGCATCGCCGCGCAGCAGGGCGATCTCCGCGCGCCCTGTCCGGCACATGGCCGCCAGGCGGGGAATGTCGCTTTCCGTCGCGTACTCGATGGCGCGACGCTCGTTCTCGTCCGCCTCGTCGAGGTCGCCGGTGTCGCGAAAGGTGATGCCGATGTTGTGATGCACGTTCGCCAGACGCTGCCGCTGGCCGATTCGCTGGAGCGTCGGAATCGCGAGGCGGTAATGCCACAACGCCTCCTCGTGCCGCCCCTGGAGATTGGAGATCGCTCCGAGGTTGTTCGTCGCCTGCGCGAGCAGAAGCGGGTCGTCGTCCTGGGTCGCCATGTCCAGCGCGACCTGCAGCGCCGCCGTCGCCTCGCCGAGCTCGCCGACGGCGAAGCAGGCGACCCCGATCATGTTCATCGCGCGCCGATACAGCCCGCGATCCGTGCCGGGCGCGAGATCGGGCACGATGGCGCGCAGCAGGGCGAGCGCGCGGCGCTCCTCGCCCAGGTACAGGATCGCCTCGGAGAAGAGCACGGCCGCCTCGGTGAGGCCGAGGTGCTCCGCGGCATGCGGCGCCAGCATCGACGCCACCTCACGCCACGCTCCCGCCGCGGCGCGCTGTCGCGCCGTCGTCAGCAGGGACTCGGGCAGTGGAAGCATGACGTCTCGGTGAAGGCGGCGCCTACCACATCAGCGCGTAGCCGGTGAACCCCGCGAGCGGCGCGTCCACGTCCTTCACGCTGCCCGTCACCGTGCTGGACACCTTGAACCATGGCTGGAACGGCGCTTCCTGCCGCCACACGCTCAGCGACGCCTGCATCGCCGCGTCGGCGGCGTCCACCTTTCCGTCGTAGTTCAGGTCATCGCCGCACGCCGCGAAGGAGATCTTGAGCCCCGGCGCATCGCTCGCCGCAAACTTCAGCCCCGATGGCTGGAAGTCCACGATGAAGTGCGTCGGATCGGTGACGGTCACGGTAATGAGCACGGAGTCACCGGTGGCGATCACCGATCCGTCGGGGCGCCGGTCGAGCGACGCGCTGCCCAGCCGGAGCTCGAGAAACTTCGTCGAGTCGCTTCGACCCGCCTTCGCGTGGTACCAGATGTCGATCCCGGCGATCTTTCCTTTCACCGCATAGAAGCTGGCCTGCGTCGTGACGAGCGCCGGCGTGCCGTAGGGCGCCGTCAACAGGCGCAGGTCGGTCGCCGCCCGCTCGTTCGCCGGGTCGGGCGCCGTGGAGTCGGTGCAGGAAAGTGCCGCGGCGAGCGCCGCCAGTCCAAGCGCGCGAACGGAAAGATGTCGAAGCCGCATGCGGAAGCCCTTCATCGAGGGTTGGGGATGTGGCGCGTCAGCCATCGGACGCGTCCTCGTCGGTGTCGTCGTCGTGATCGGCCGCCGCGGCACCGAGCAGCCGGTGCAGACGCGGACGCGAGATGCCGAGTCGCCGCGCCGCTTCGGTCTTGTTGCCACCGCACAGCTCGAGCATCCGCGCCACCGCGGCGCGATTGATGTCCGCGAGCGTGGCGGGAAAGGGAAGCGCACCGTTGGCCTGCTCCTGGTGCGCGGGCTCGACGACGTCGTCCACCTCGAGCGTCGGTCCAGAGCCGAGCAGCACGGCGCGCTCGATCACGTTGCGCAGCTCGCGCACGTTGCCCGTCCACCGCCGTTCGCGGAGCGCGCGAACGGCCGCTGGCGTGAGCGTCAGCGGCGCCAGGTCGTATTCACGCGCAAATCGGTCGAGGAAGAACCGCGCAATCGTCACGACGTCGCCATTCCTCGCGCGCAGCGCGGGAAGCTCGATCGGCACAACGTTGAGGCGATAGTAGAGATCCTCGCGGAACTCGCCGCGGCGCACCGCGCCGGCGAGGTCGACGTGGGTGGCGGCGATGAGGCGCACGTCGAACGGAATCGCGCGCGTGCCGCCGACGCGCCGGATGACGCGCTCCTCGAGCGCGCGCAGGATCTTTCCCTGCAGCGGCAGCGCGAGGTGGCCGATCTCGTCGAGAAAGAGCGTGCCGCCGTCAGCGAGCTGCATGAGCCCGGGCTTGGAGCCGACGGCGCCGGTGAACGCGCCCTTCTCGTGTCCGAACAACTCGCTCTCGAGCAGCAGCTCCGGGATCGCCGCGCAGTTGACGTCCACGAACGGCGCGTCGCGTCGCGGTCCGTTGTAGTGGATGGCGCGCGCGAGCAGCTCCTTGCCCGTCCCCGTCTCGCCCGTGATCAGCACCGTCACGGTGGGACGCGGGATCACCCGCGCCGCGCGGTCGAGCGCCGAGCGCAACGCCGGGCTGTCGCCGAGGATGCCGTCGAAGTGGAGCTTGGCGCGCTCGGACTCCGCGAAGGCGGAGGCGTCGGCATCGGCCCGAAGACGCGCCGCGCTCTCTCGCAGCCAGGAAGTGAGGTGCGGCAGATCCTGCGGGAGCGCGAAGTATTCGTCGGCCCCGGCACGCACGAGTGCCGCGGCGAGCCGGTGATCCGGCACTGCGCCCACGGCGGCAACGAATCGCACGTCGCGGGGCATCTGCCGGAGCGCGGACTCGAGCAGCGCTTCGTCGCCCGCCGCCGACACCACCGTGACCGCCTCGCGCCGCGGCTCCAGGCTGCCCGCCTCGGCCGCGTGCACGAGCGTGAGGCCGTGCGCGGACGCCAGGCTGGCCCACTCCGAGTGAAAGGAATCGGTGAGCGCGAGAACTCGGAGATCGGCCAAGCGCGGGGGGAGTGGCGAGAGAGGAGGGCGGGCATGGGCATGGGCCCATCCCCCAACATTCACCGGGGACGGGCTGTCGGCCAACCGCATCGCATGCACTCCCTGGTAGCTGAATGACCCGGATCGCTCGGTCCGGGTTACTTCAGGGCAGGTCGGGTGCCGGGCTCGCCAACCCGCGGAGCGGCGACCAAGGCGCTACGTCTCAACACCTTACCACGTCCGTACGACACGCCCTCGCATACCGGCTGTAACGGATCGTTCCATCGCTGTATCGCTACGTTGCGGCCGGACGGACGGCGCTCGGGATCCGTCGATGACCGGTGCGGGCATTTGCGTGCTCGTCCGGGGAGCCCTATGCTAAAGGCCCCACACACAGGAGCCCCACGATGCGACGCGCCACCTGGTTGCTCCTTCCGGTCGCTGCCGCGCTCTCGCTCGCCGCACCCGACCGCGCACTCGCCCAGTCCAAGGACGACGTCACGAAGTTCAAGAACCGCGAGACGGCGGTCTGGGAGAGCGTGGAGAACAAGGAGATCACCGCGATCCGGAACGTCTTCGACAAGGATTACACGGCCGTGTACGAAGACGGCATCTCCGGCATCGACGAGGAGATCGCCGGCATCTCGAAGATGGCGGTGCGCTTCCATCAGCTCTCCAATTGGCGGATCCATCGCCTCGACGACCTGAACATGATCGTCGCGTACAAGGCCGTGGTGGATGGCGACGCGAACGGCCAGGCGATGTCCGGCACGTACAACGCGCTCACCGTGTGGCACCGCCGCGGCAACCAGTGGTCGGTCGCCGCGCACACCGACGTGAAGGCGAAGAAGTAGCTCGCGCTACCGTTTTCGCAGCAACGCGTCGAGCTGCAGCCCCAGCACCTCGGGGTCGTCGGTGGGGACGTCGCAGGCGTACGCGCGGCACACGTACGCTACCGGCTCTTCCCCACCGCGCCCCTCGAGCAGCGTGATGCCGTCGGCGGCGCTTCCTTCGCCGCCGGCGAGCACGAGGGACGGCACGTATCGGCTCGACACCTCGCGTGCGAGCGACCCGAACGCGCCGTCTCCCGGATCGCCGGCGATCGCCACCTCCACCGCGCCCCGCACCGCCATGTCGACGGCGCCGAGCGCATGCCCGAACGCGGTGGGATAGCGCGCCATCGGCTCGGCGAGCGTTGCCAGGACGTAGGTCGCGCGCCGGGTATACTCACCGCGCGCGTAGAGGTTGCCGAGCAGGAGCAGCAGCTCCGCGGCCAGTGAGCTCCCGCTCGGGATCGCGTTGTCCGTCACGTCGCGCGGCCGCGTGACGAGCGACTCCGCGTCGGCGGCTGTGTCGAAGAAGGCTTGTGCCTCCTCGTCCCAGAACCGCGCCATGATCCCATCGGCCAGCCGGCGCGCGCGCTCCAGCCACTTCCGGTCGAAGGTGAGCTGGTACAGCGCATGGGCGCCCAGCGCGACCGCGGCGTGATCCTCGAGGAAGCCGGGGATCTTCGCGACGCCGTCCTTGTAGGAGCGCAGCACGCGGTCGTCGCGCACCAGCTCGCGGAAGAGGAACTCGCCGTTCCGGATCGCCATCGCACGCAGCTCGGCGGCGCCGAAGGCGCGCGCCGCCTCGGCGAGGCCGCGCAGCATCAGGCCGTTCCAGCCGGCGAGGATCTTCTCGTCGCGCGCCGGTCGCACGCGTCGCTCCCGCGCGTCGTACAGGATGCGCGCGGCGCGCTCGATGGCCGTGTGCAGCTCGGGCACGGTCACGCCCTGCTCGGCGGCGACGTCCGCCCGATCGCGCGCCACGAAGAGGATGTTGCGGCCTTCGAAGTTGCCGTCGCCCGTCACGCCCCAGTACGCCCGCACGAGCGCGGCGTCCTCGCCCAGCAGCGACTCGATCTCGTTCGCGTCCCACACGTAGTAGCGGCCTTCGTGCCCTTCGGAGTCGGCGTCGAGCGACGAATAGAACCCGCCCTGGGGCGACGTCATCTCGCGCGCGAGCCACCCGATCGTTTCCTCGGTCGCGCGGCGGAACTCCGCGTCGCCCGTGGCCTGCCAGAGGTTCGCGCCCAGCCGCACGAGGAGCGCGTTGTCGTACAGCATCTTCTCGAAGTGGGGCACGAGCCAGTAGGCATCCACCGTGTACCGGGAGAACCCTCCCCCCACCTGGTCGTAGATCCCGCCGCGGATCATGCAGCGCATGGTGTGGGTGGCCATCTCCAGCGCCTGCGCCTCGCCCGTGCGCGCCCATTGGCGCAGCAGGAAATCGAGCGTCATCGTCGGCGGAAACTTCGGCGCGCCGTCGAAGCCGCCGAAGCGTGGCTCGTAGCGCTGCACCAGCGACGACATCGCGCGCGACAGGAGCGATTCGTCGAGCGCGCCGGTGACGCGGGTTCGCTCCGTGCTCGTGGCGTACAGGTCGCGCATGGAGGCCGTAGTCTTGGTCACGCTCGCCTGCTTGTTGGCCCATGCGTCGGCCACCCCCTCGAGCACGCGCTGGAAGCTCGGCAGGCCGTGGCGATCCTCGGGCGGAAAGTACGTACCCGCATAGAACGGCTCGCCCTGCGGCGTGAGGAAGACGGTCATCGGCCAGCCGCCGTGGCCGGTCATGGCCTGAGTGGCCTGCATGTAGATGGCGTCGATGTCCGGCCGCTCCTCGCGGTCCACCTTGATGCTCACGAAGTGCGCGTTCATGACCGCGGCGGTGGCCTCGTTCTCGAACGACTCGCGCTCCATGACGTGGCACCAGTGGCAGGCGGCGTAGCCGATGCTCAGCAGGATCGGCCGGTTCTCGGACCGTGCCTTCGCCAGCGCCTCGTCCCCCCACGGCCACCAGTCGACCGGGTTGTGCGCGTGCTGGAGGAGGTACGGGCTGGTCTCGGCGGCGAGATGGTTGGCCACGGCGTGCGAAGGGCTCGGGTCGACGAGGAATGCGGACGCCCGGACGGGCGAGTATGTTTTTCGGCGCGGCCGCTCTCCCGCGCGAACTTCATTCCACTCAAGAGTAGCCTGGTGCCTCGCGACGCCGCTCCCCGCCAGCGCGAATCCGCCTCGTCCGCCGCCGTCTTCGAACGGCTGCGCTCGTTGCCATCGTGGTGGGGGCTCCTGGCCCTCGCCGTCCTCGTCCTCGGCAGCGCCCCCTTCGCCATCCCGCCCATCCGGGATGCGGTGACGTTGGATCGGATCGCCGACGCGACGCTGCGCCGGCCGCCGGCCTACGTGCTGCTCGCGCCAGTCTCCAACGTGCTGGACGTGCTCACCCTGCTCAGTGTGCGGCAGCACATCGCGCTGCTGCTCACGCTGGTGCTGGGGTACGGGGTGTGGTGGTGGCGGCGCGGACGCATCATGCCGGCGACCGTCTCGCCGGCGCGACGGGCCGCGCGCATCGCGGCGCGGATCGGGCTCGCCGTGCTCGCACTGGTGGCGGTGTACGTCGGCGGCGCGCTCCTGCCGCGACCGATGGCCGCGCTCGAGGTCGGCTCCGACATCGTGGCGATCGATTTTCACGCCCACACGCGCTACTCGCACGACGGGCGGTCCGACTGGACCCCGGAGGAC
>JBBQDE010000040.1:0-12129 GCA_038319425.1 Gemmatimonadales bacterium | reverse complement strand
TCCTCGATGTACTGCGCGAAGCCCTGCGTGTCGTTGAGGTTGATGCGCGCCAGGCCGCCGTCGGGCACATCTGGCGCGAGGGCGAACGCGTCGAAGACGTTCTTCGTCACGTTCACCAGGTTGCCGCCCTTCTGCCAGTCGAACAGTGTAGAGAGGCGCACCCCCTTCCACGTCAGCTCGTTGGAGAACCCCATCGTGAAGTTGGGCGACGCGTCGCCCTTCTTGATCGGAGGGTTGGGTCCATCGGATCCGACGATCTGCGTTACGCTCTGCCCCACCTCGAGACGCGCGATGCCGTAGCCGGCGCCGAACGCCACGCCCTGCCCCGTCGCGTCCTGCGAGAGCGTGAACGCGGGTACGGGCAGGGCCGTCACGATTCCGACGTTCTTGGCGAAGGTCGTGCGCGACGTCCAGCCGTAGTCGGGGCTCTGGATTGGATTGAGCTCGAGCAGTGCCTCCACGCCCCGGTTCCGGAACTGGCCGCCGTTGAGGATCTGCACCGTGTAGCCGACCGACGGTGCCGTGGCGATCTGGAGGATCACATCGTCGATGGTCTTCTGATACAACGTGAACGCCAGCGAGCCGCGTCCGCTCGTGAACTGCGCGTCGAAGCCGGTTTCGATTTCCGTCTGCCGCTCCGGCTTGATGTTCGGGTCGCCGAGCGCAGGACCGGACTGCACGCCGTTCTGTCGGTCATACACGCCCGTGATCGCGGCGCGGTACTTCTGGAGGTAGAGTGGCTGATTGCCGGACTGCCCGGCCGCGAGGCGCAGCTTCACCTCGCCGAGTGCGGGCACCACATCCACCAGCCGGTACGAGACCGACGCCTTCGGGAAGGCGTACAGCTTGTTCACGTCGCCGTTACGCGTGTTGCGCTCGGCCCGCACGCCGGCCGTGAGGAGCAGCTTCTCGTTCATCGCCAGGAACTCCTCCTGCGCGAACATCGCGAACCCCTTCACCTCTTCGCGGTTGGCGAACACCTCGGGCGCCGAGCCGGAATTGATGTTCTCGAGGCCGAGCAGCACGTCGCGCGTGACGACGTTTGTGTTGCGGAGCGAGCTGGTCTCGCGCTGGATCCCGGCCGCCGTCGTGGCCGAGAAGCGCCGGCCGGCCGGCGTGTAGGTGTGGGCCAGGCTGGCGTTCAGGTTCAGGTTCATCACGGCACCGCTGTTCGACGTCACGGTACCGGGAAGGCCGTCGTTCGGTTCGAAGATGAGAAAGCGCGGCGACACGAGATTCACCTGCTCGTTGAACCGGTCGATGCCGCCGTCCACCTTCAGCGCGAGACTCTGCCGCTCGGTGTTGAGCAGCTGGTACGATGCCGACACCGCACTGATGACGCGGTTCACTTCGTCCGGCGTCTGGATGAAGTCCACGTTCTGGAACGAGTTCGTTCCCATCACCGGCGTGACGGGATACACGCCGTTCACCGGACGCATGTCGAACCAGCTCGGCGTCGCGGCGAACACGAAGTACGGGGTGATGTTCGCGTTGTCGTTGTTGCTGATGCCGCGCCGGGTGAGCGTGCGGATGTAGTTGTTGTTGACCTGGAGCGTCAGCTTGTCGCCGATGGCCTGCGACAGGTTGAGGCGGATCGCGTCCTTCTTGTAGCCGGTGTTCTTCTGGATGCCGCCGTCGTACTTGGTGAGCCCGGAGACGAAGTAGTTCGTCGTGCCGGTGCCGCCGCGCACGCCGAGCCCCGTCTCGTACGAGAGGGGCTTCTCGCCGTACAGCTGCTGCTCGAAGTCGCAGAATCCGTTGCACGACGCGTAGTTCGCCGCCACCTGTGCCGGCGTCATCGAGTATTTCTGGGACACCGCGTAGGCCTGCGCGTCGGCGACGGAGTTGAACTTCCGCAGGTTGAACTTCCGCGCCAGGGCGAACGTCCCCGCGCGCTGCGTGATGTTCGACACCGGCGCGCCGGCGCTGCCCGTCTTCGTCTTGATGATGATGACGCCGTTCGACGCTTTGGAGCCGTAGATGGCGGAGGCGGAGGCGCCCTTCAGCACCTCGACGGTCTCGATGTCGTTCGGGTTGAGGTCGGCGATGCGGTTGACGCCGTTGTCCTGGTTCGACGCGTTGGACGACGCGCGTCGTGCCGATGTGAGGGCGTTCGTACCGGGCTGGATCACGTCGTTGCTGATGATGACGCCGTCGACGACATACAGCGGGTCAGCCGAGCCGAACACCGAGGTCACCCCGCGCATCCGGATCTGGTTGCCGCCGCCCGGCGCTCCGCCGTTCGCGATCACCTGCGCGCCGGCGATCTTTCCCGCCAGCGCATTCTCGATCGACGCCGACGGGACGCGCGCAAGCTGATCCGCCGTCACGAGCCCGACGTCGTTGGCGACGTTCTGGCGCGCCACGGTCGTCGCCGCGCCGGTGACGATCTGCGCCTCGAGGCGATAGGGATCGCGCTCGAGCGCCACCTGCACGTCGCTCTGGTTCGCCGCGACCGTGAAGGTCCGGCGCCGGTAGCCGATGCGGCGGGCGTTGAGCTGGACGTCGCCGCTCGCAACCATGAGCGTGAACGAACCGTTGTCACTCGTGACGGTGCCGACGCTGGTGCCGGGCACGGTGACGCTCACGCTGGAGAGTGGCGCACCGCCCCCCTCCTCCGTGACACGACCCGTGATGCGTCGCTGGGCGTCCGCGGTGCTCGCCAGACACAGGCACGCGAGCAGTACAGCGGGTACGGTGGGTCGAAACATGTCTCCTCCGATTCAGACGGGAGTTCCGGACGCGGTGGGACCGCGAGGGGAGACTGCATGCAGAGTATGGGCGGGCTGCAGCGCCCGGTCAATGTAGAGGCACCCCGTCACGGATCGCCGCGTCACCGCCGCCTGTTCGACGGCGTCCATCCGCGGCTCTCGGTCCAGTAATGCGCATTCACGCGTAGAACATCGAGTCTATCTAATGGCGCGACGCAGATCGCCCGGCGATTCGCGAGTGAGAGCCACGCCACGGACGTTCGTGATGAACCCTCCCGGCGCTCGGCCACCCGAACGCGGAACGGCTCGCGCATCGAGGATGCGCGAGCCGTTCGTTCACCGGGCCGCCGTCAGCGCTCGCGCGCGTCGTTGGCCGAAGTGTCATTGCCGGCGAGCTTCTTCACGTTCTCGCGGTTCTCCTCGACGAGATCGTGGATATGAGCCGCGCGCTGTCCGGCGTGCGCACCGGTGTCGGCCACCGCGCCGCCCAGCCGCACGTCGTCGCGAATGAAATCCGTTCCATTCGGATCCATCTCGAGATCCTCGACGTCGGCCTGCTTCACCTTGAAGTGTCCGTCCACGTCGCGGCCATTGTGCGGCTTGTTCCGTTCAGACATTCGGCATTGCTCCCGGTTGGTGATGCTCATGGGAGTAGCAAGGTCCGCACCGACCGACGACTCGCATATTGCCGACCGGTTCAACGACTCTGACCCCTTGAACGCCTCGAACGCGGGCTCGGCCGTGCTCAGTGCGCGGCCAGCTTGTCGCTCCACAGCTGCGGGTACTGCTGCTTCAGCGCGGCGATCTTCGGCGCATCGTTGTAGCGGATGTACGGCTCGTCCGGATGCAGCGTGGCGTAGTCCTGATGGTGCGCCTCCGCCACCGTGAAGCCGCGCAGCGACGCCACCTGCGTGACGATCTTCCGCTTCCCGCCGCTCTTCTCGAGCTGCGCGATGTACGCCTGCGTCGCCTGATGCTGCGCGTCGCTCGTGTAGAAGAGCGCCGAGCGATACTGCGTCCCGACGTCGGGCCCCTGCCGGTTCAGCTCCGTGGGATCGTGCGCCACGCCGAAGAACACGGTGAGCAGCTGCTGGTACGACACCTTCGACGGATCGTAGACCACGCGAACCGCTTCCGCGTGCCCGGTGCGTCCGGTGCTCACCTGCTCGTAATCGGGGCTCGTGACCGTCCCGCCAGTGTAGCCGGACGTGGCGCTCACGACGCCCTTCGTGTGCTGGAAGACCGCCTGCACACCCCAGAAGCATCCGCCCGCGAACACCACGGTGTCGAGCTGCGCGGCGGGCGGCGCCTGGATCGTGACGCGCGCGGCGGCAGGCGACGCGGGCGCGGCGGCAAGGGACAGCATGGCGAACGCGCTCAAAGCTGCGTGGATCATTGTTGCCTCGTGTGGACGTGAAGCCCCGCATTGCTCGGGGCACACGTCTTATACTCGCGTCAGCGGCAATTGGTTCTCCCGCTCGGTTGCGTCCGCTCGCGCGCGATGGGCGCGAGGACGATGCCGTCGCGAAAGCGCTGCAATACACGCAGTCCGTCCTGCCGGCCCAGCGCCAGGTCCGTCGCGAGGGCCGGCGCCGGCACGGTGAAGACGAGCACGCGCCCATCGCGCGCACACAGGGTGTCGGCAAACGCCGCGAGCGCGTGCGCATCGCCGCGCGGCGGCACGTCGCGCGCGGGGCGTTGGAGGTGGAAGTACACCGCCGCCGGCCAGGTCGTGTAGAGCGGATGACGCGCACCCGGCGTGCGCCCCCATTCCAGCAGCTCGCTCGATCTCCACTGGGCGCCGGCGAAGTCGGAGCCCCATTCGAGCGCATAGCGTGCATCCCGCCAGACGACGGACGCGCCGGCCGCAGCCCAGACAACGAGCGCACCGGCCACGACAGCGCGCGACGGCATGCGGGAGTTGCGCCACCAGAGGGTGGTCCCCGTCGCCACGAGGACCGTGGCCAGCAGCAGACCGGGCGCGAGGATCCGCTGGTCGAATGGGATGGCCGCGTCGGCGACGAGGCGCGATGCGACGATCATCCCCGTGTAGGAGACGAAGAGGAGGGTGCCGGCCGCCAGCAGGCGCGTCGCGAGCGCCTCGACGGGCGTACGGCGCGCACGCTGCACGCCGGCCATCACGAGCGCGACGAGGAGGATGCCCGCCGCGAGGGCGATGCGGCCCCGGTACGGGATCGCGTCGTCGGTCCAGCCTGGGTCGGGGATGAGCCAGCGGCTCAGGGTCTCCGCGCCCTGGTCCAGCGTGGGCCGGAGGTCGCCGTACAGCGAGAAGCGGCGAATGGACGCGGGGCCGGCGAGGTGGTGCGTCCGCAGGACCCACGCCCCCTGGACGACGAGCGTCGGGAGAAGCGCAATTGCGGCGCGGCGCACGCGCGTCACGATCGGCGCGGGACGGACCAACGACCAGAGCACGACCGCGCCCACGAGGGCGAGCCCCGCGTACCGCGTGATGGCGCCGAACGCAGCGGGAACGCCGGCGCGCAGCGGACGGTCGGGCGCCCTGACCAGCGCCGCGAGCGTGAGCGCCACACACAGGAGAAAGGTCGGCTCGCTCAGCACCGAGAGATGCACCTCCGCCATCGCGTCCATCGTGAACAGGGCGAGGGCGAGCAGGACCCCGGTGAGCGGCATGCCGGCGTCGGCCAGGAGCAGGACGAGGACCGTGATGGTGGCGAAGGCGGCGAGCGCGTCCACCAGGCGGGCCGCCTGGACGGGCGCCATGCCGAGCCGCACCGGCACCGCGAGAAGGCTGGAATAGCCGGGCGGGAAATGCGCGAGGGGGGCCGTGCTGTCGGCGCTCGTCCACGACGCGCTGGGAATCCGGTACTCCAGGTGGTCCGCGAGCGATTGGGCTGCGCCCATGTAGGCGAGCGCGTCGGGATCGAGTCCCGGACCCGGCGGGTCGGTGCCGGCCAGCACGAGGACGAACGCTGCCACGCCGAGGAGGAGGGCGGACAGCAGGACGGCAGGTCGCCCGACGGAGACTCGCTTCATTGGCTCGATCGGGTGAGCTGGGCGTTGGGAGGGCGACGGGTGTGAGTGGCAGGCCCTGCCAGACGGGCAGCCGTTGCAGTTTCGGCTTTTATTCGGTAAATAGAACCCCCCCCCCCCGCAAATCAAAGATAGGCCCGCTCACGGGCGCTCGCTGCACTCATGAGTTTCGGTTTTTATTCGGTTTACGGTCCGATCCCTGCCCTGACGCAGGCCACCGACAGGTTCGATCCCTACTCACGATTCATGGCCCTCTCGCTCGCCGAGCTCGTTCAGCTCCTCCCCCCACCGGCACCCGTCGCGCCGGCGATCCCCACCGGGATTGCGGCGCTCGATGCGGTACTCCAGGGAGGCGGGCTGCCGCGCGGGCGGCTCACCGAGATCCTCGGCGGCACCGGGAGCGGGAAGACGACGCTCGCCCGCGCCGTGGTGGAGGCCACCGTCGCCGACCACGGCTGGGCCGCCTATGTGGATGCGCAGCGCACCCTCGACGCGCGCGACTGGGTGCACCTGGGCGACGCCGAAGGGGTCTGGATGATCCGGCCGCACGACGCGACACGCGCGGCGTGGTGTGCCGACGTCCTGTTGCGGAGTGCCGCCTTCGCGCTCGTCGTGCTCGACGGCGCGCCGACGCTCACCAAGCCGACGGTGGTGCGGCTCACCCGGTTGGCGCGCGACAGCGGCGCGGCGCTGGTGATCCTCGGCGATCGCACCGGCGCCGCCACGCCGCTCGGGGGCGCGGTGCGGCTCGTCGTCGAGCGACCGACGCCGAGCCGACGACGACCCGAGGGCCGGCACGGCAGCAGTGCCACGGAGAGTCCGACGCGCACGATCGCCGTGCGGGTCGAGAAGGGGGGAACGCTTCGGACGGTGGAGGTGAGCTGTGCAGTCGCTGTGGCGCGTCGCCTGTGTGCGCATCCCGAGGTTCCCGATCGGCGCGGTGTGGCGCGCGGCCCGGCGGGGGGAAGCCGGCATGCCCGCAGTGGACGGGCAGCTTCTCCTCCCCCTTTCACTGCCCACGGCCTCGCCGCCGTCGAGCCGCCGCGGGAGCTCCGTACCGCCGTCGAGCGCGCCCGCGCACTGGGATGACGTCGCCATCGCGCTGGTGGACGCCACGGGCAAGCGGCTGCAGGCCGTCTCCGCCGCCGCGGGGCGCACGGGCGTGCGCGCCGGCATGGGGCCCACCGAAGCGCGCGCGTTGTGCGCCGATCTGGTCGAGCTGCCGTGGGACGACGTCGCCATCGGCACGGCCATCACCGAGGTCTCGGCCCAGCTGCTCGCCGCGAGTCCGCAGGTGACGCCGGTGGCCGGGGCGCCGGGGCTGTGGTGGGTGGGGGCGAGTGGATTCGACGCGGTCGGCGGCGAGCGCGCGCTCGCGCACACGCTGCTGCGCGTCGCGCGGCGCTGGCATCCGCGCCCCCGGGCCGCGATCGCCGGCTCGTGCGTCGCGGCGCGCGCCGCCACGTGGGCGGGGGCGAGCTTCGAGCAGGGCGCCGACGATCGAGCGCTCGTGCACATCGTGCCCGCGGGCGGCGACGCGGTCTATCTCGCACCGGCGCCGCTGGCGCTCGTGCCGATGGACGACGAGCTGCGGGCGGCGCTCCAGGCGCTCGGCCTGCGGACTGTTGGGATGTACGCCTCCCTGAGTGCGGAAGATGTGGAGCACCGGTGGGGCGAGGTGGGGCTGCGGGCGTGGCGGCTCGCGCGGGCCGACGATCCGCGCCGCCCCGTGCTGGCGCGCGTCGAGACCCAACCCGCGGTCGAGGTGGAGCTCGCGACGCCGGCGGCAACGATGGAGCCCGTCCTTTTTCTCGTGCGCGCGGCGCTCGACCGGCTGGTGCAGCAGATGATTGCCCACGGGCGCGCCATCGCCGCCGTCGCGATCACGCTCACGCTCGATGACGCGCGCGGGCCGATGGCCACCGCGCCGGTGCACACGGTGACGCGTGAAGCCCGCCCCGCGCGGCCGCTCGCGCGCGTGCTCCCGCTGTTCGAGCGCTGCCGCGCCCTGCTCGACGGCTGGGCGCTCGATGCGCCGGTGATCGCCGTGCGCGTCGCCATCGCGGCGGTCGCGCCGCTCACCGGCGAGCAAGGCGACCTGCTGAACACCTCGTGGCGCGACCTCGGCGCCGCCGATGCCGCGCTCGAGCGGCTGCGCGCGGAGCTCGGCACCGACGCGATCGTGCGCGCGCAGGCACAGGACACCCACCGACCCGAGCAGGCCGGCGTCTGGCGCGAGGCGCAGGCCCCGGTGAACGAGCGACTGGTGCGCGAACGGCCGGTGAACCGTGAACGGTTCACGGTGAACGGTACCGACACCAGCAACGGCAACCATCCGTTGCGCACAACACCGGCCTCTGAGAGCGCACCATCTCCCGCGCTGCGTTTGATCTCACCGTTCACGGAGCCGGCGGCTTCGCCGCCCGCGACCACCATCGCGCGCCGGGCGCTGGATCCCCCGGAGCCGGTGGACGTCGTGTGCGATGGCGAGACGCCGCGCGTCGTCACCTGGCGCGGCCAGCGCATCGCGGTGACGCGCGCCCTCGGGCCGGAGCGACTGTCGGGCGACTGGTGGGACGACGGCTATCGCCGCGACTACTGGCGCTGCGAGAGCGTGGTGGGAGAGCTGACGGTCTACTGGGATCGATCGGATGACTCGTGGCGGCTGCAGAGCTGGGGAGACTGAACGGTGAACGGTCAATCAATCCGCAACGGTAGGAGGAGAGCTGGGAGCGCGGAGAGAGGGCGGTGAGCGGTGAGGTGTGAGTGGCATGCTACTCATCGCTCACCGTTCGTAGCTCCCTTCTCCCGGCTCTCCTCCTGTCCGTTCACCGTTCACCGTTCACCGTTCACCGTTCACCGTTCACCGTTCACGAGTTCCAGTGTCCTACGCCGAGCTCCACTGCCATTCCGCCTTCTCGCTGCTCGACGGCGCCGCGCTGCCGGAGCAGCTCGTCGCGCGCGCGACCGAGCTCGGGCTGAAGGCGCTCGCCCTCACCGATCACGACGAGCTCGGAGGCGCGGTCCGCTTCGCCACCGGCGCGCGCGAGGCAGGGCTGCCCGCGATCATCGGCGCCGAGCTCACCGTCGCCGTGCCGCGCGACGGCGGCGGCGCACTGCTCACGCATCTCCCGCTGCTCGCCGAGTCGCGCGAGGGATACGGCAACCTGTCCACACTCATCACGCTCGCGCGCGGCGATGCGTCGCACCGCGGCGAGCCCCGCGTCACGCTCGACCAGCTCGCGTCGCACACCGCCGGCCTCTTCGCGCTCACCGGCTGCCCGCGCGGCTGGGTCGCTTCGCTCGCCGCGCGTGGCGAGATGGACGCAGCGTGCGAGGCGGCGGCGGCCCTGAAGGATGCGTTCAATGGCCGACTGGCGATCGAGTGCTGGGACCACGGCCTTCCCGAGGAACGCGATACGTCGGCGCGATTGATCGAGGTCGCCCGCGCCCTCGACGTGCCGTGGGTGGTGACGAACGACGTGCACTATGCGCGCGCGCGCGACCGCGCCGTGCACGACGTGCTCGTCGCGCTGCGGCACAAGCGCCCGCTCGACCAGATGGGCACGCGGCTGCGCCCGAACGGCGAGTGGTACCTGAAGGGCGCGGCGCAGATCGCGCGGCGGTGGCGCGGCAATCTCGACGGCGTGCGCGCCACCCTCGCCGTCGCCGAACGCTGCACGTTCCGTCTCGAGGAGCTGAACCCGACGCTGCCCGCCTTTCCCCTCCCCGCCGGCGTGAGCCCGGACGAATACCTCGCGCGCCTCGTGGAGCAGGGCGCGCGGGAGCGGTGGGGCGAGCCCGGCACGGCCCGGCGCACCGACGCGCACGACCGGCAGCTCGCGCACGAGCTCGCGCTCGTCGGCCGGCTGGGGCTCGCGGGCTACTTCCTCATCGTGTGGGACATCGTGCGGTTCGCGCGGCGCGAGGGGATCCTCTGCCAGGGGCGCGGCTCCGCCGCCAATTCCGCCGTCTGCTACTGCCTCGGCATCACGGCGGTGGATCCCATTCGGCTCGGCCTGTTGTTCGAGCGCTTCCTGAGCGACGAGCGCACCGAGGCGCCCGACATCGACATCGACTTCGCGCACCGCGAGCGCGAGCGCGTGCTCCAGTACGTGTACGAACGTTACGGGCGCGAGCACGCCGCGATGGTGTGCGAGCAGATCACCTATCGCGGCCGCAGCGCGGTGCGCGACGCGGCGCGGGTGCTCGGCTTCAGCGTCGAGCAGGCGGATGCGCTCTCCACCTTGAGCGACCGCTTCTCGGCCAAGGCCACGGCCGATGCATTGCGCGCCAGGCCGGGCGATGCCGACGCCGCCGTCGCCAGCGCGCTCGGCAGCGCCATGGTACCCGGCACCGAGGCGACGACGCGCTCGCGCGCCGAGAAGGAGAAGGCGAAGCAGGTCGCGAGGCCGATGACGTCGGCCGACCGGCCGACGCCCAACGCGGCGTACGAGCCCTACGGCAGCCCGAACGCGCAGCAGGCCGGCACGCGTGACCTGGCGCGGATTCCCAATGCGCTGCATGCGGCGGCGGAGCGCGGCAACCGCTGGGAGGATCCTCACGCCACCCACGACGACAACGAGCGCCGCAACCCGACGACCGCGGTGCGTCCCACCGACGGGGTGAGCATCATCGAGCGCGCGGGGCTCGACCCGAAGGACACGCGCGTGCGCGTGCTCGCCGACGTCGTGGAAGGGCTGCACCAGATCCCGCGGCATCGCTCCATCCACGTCGGCGGCTTCGTCCTCACGGCCGAGCCGCTCTCCACCATCGTGCCGATCGAGCCGGCCAGCATGCCGGGGCGCACGGTGATCCAGTGGGAGAAGGACGACCTCGACGCCGCGGGCCTCGTGAAGATCGACCTGCTCGGCCTCGGCATGCTCACGCTTCTTCAGGATTGTCTGCTGTACATCAGGCAGGAGCGCGGCGTGACCGTCGACCTCGCGCTGCTCGACATGACCGACCAGGCGGTGTATGACGACCTGTGCGCCGCCGACACGATCGGCGTGTTCCAGGTGGAGAGCCGCGCGCAGATGAACACGCTGCCGCGGCTGAAACCGCGCTGCTTCTACGACCTGGTCGTCGAGGTCGCGATCATCCGCCCCGGCCCCATCCAGGGGGACATGGTGCATCCGTATCTCCGCCGCCGCGCCGGCCTGGAGAAGGTGGATTACCCGCATCCGTCGCTCGAGCCGATCCTCAAGCGTACGCTCGGCGTGCCGCTCTTCCAGGAGCAGGGGATGCAGGTGGCGATCGCCTCCGCCGGGTTCACCCCGGGCGAGGCCGACCAGCTGCGCCGCGCGATGGGGCACAAGCGCAGCCGCGAGCGCATGGCGGCGATCTGCCAGAAGATGATCGACGGCATGGCGGCGAACGGCATCGCCCCCGACATCGCACAGCGAATCTTCAACCAGATCAACGGCTTCGCCGACTACGGCTTTCCCGAGAGCCACGCGGCGAGCTTCGCGCTGCTCGTCTACGCGTCGGCGTACCTCAAGCACTATTACGCGCCCGAGTTCACGGCGGCGATCCTCAACGCGCAGCCGATGGGGTTCTACGCGCCGGGCACCCTCGTCGAGGATGCACGGCGGCACGGCGTGGAGGTCCGCCCCGCGGACGTGACCTGCTCGAAATGGGACGCGACCCTGGAGCCGAGGCCCGACCCCCGCGGCGACGCGTCGGCGCCGGCTGTGCGACTCGGCATCCGCAGCGTGCGCGGGCTGGGCGCGGCGGCGCGCGACAAGCTGGAGCGCGCGCTCGCCGAGGGTGCGTTCACCTCGGTGGATGATCTCGTGCGTCGCGCGGGGCTCGACCAGCGCGGGCTGCGCCATCTCGCCGAAGCGGGCGCGCTGGATGGCCTGCTCCCGCACGAGCCCGACCTGCGGAAGCGGCGCGCCGCGCTGTGGGCCGTGCTCGACGCAGCGCGCGGCGACGCGGGGCCGCTCGCACCGCGCCGACGCCCGGCGCAGCCGGAGCGCGCCGCCCCGCTGCCGCCCATGACGCGTGTGGAGCTCACCGAGGCGGATTACCGGATGACGGGGATCTCGCTCGCCGGCCACCCGATGTCGCACGTGCGCGACGTGCTCGCCCTCAACGGCGTGCGCTCGGCGCGCGACCTCCTGCGCAATGGGCGCGACGGCGAGACCGTGGCGACCGCGGGGCTCGTGATCTGCCGCCAGCGGCCCGGCACGGCGAAGGGCTTCGTCTTCCTCACGCTCGAGGACGAGACGGGATTGGTCAACGTGGTGGTGACGCCGCAGCGGTTCGAGCGGCAGGCGCTGCTGATCTCACGAACGCCGCTGCTGCTGGTGCGCGGCGTGCTCCAGGTGGAGCAGACGGTGGTGAACGTGCGCGCGGCGCAGTTCAGGGCGCTGCAGGCCGCCGTGGGCGCCGAGTTCGCGCA
>JBBQDE010000039.1:0-12216 GCA_038319425.1 Gemmatimonadales bacterium | reverse complement strand
TTGACCTCACTGGCTGGAGTGTCGTGCTGTACAACGGCACGGCCAGCAGCACGCCCGGTGGTCCGCCGGCCGGCTCAGTGTACGGCACGACCACGCTGAGCGGGGCCCTGAGCGGCTCGTGCAGCGGCCGAGGGGTGATCGTGGTGCGGTATCCTCAGGACGGCTTGCAGAATGGCGGGAGCACGACACCAGCGGCGGACGGGTTCGCGCTCGTCGACGCGAGCGGGACGCTCGTGGAATTCCTTTCCTATGAAGGGACGGTGGTCGGCTTCGACGGGCCTGCGGCGGGCGTGACGTCCACCGACATCGGCGCGGCCGAGGGGAGCAGCACCGCCACGACCCAGTCGCTTGCTCGGAGCGCCGACGGCGCGACATGGAACGTCTCGTCACCCAACAGCTTCGGGTTCGTCAACGCGTGCGGTGCGCCGCCCGCGCCCGCGACGTCCATCTCGTTCAGCGGCCGCGATCCGGTGAGCGATCCGCCGCTGCCGATCGGGTTCGAGGCGCAGATCTTCGCGACCTACAGGCGGGACGGCGCGATCGTCACGACGACGATCACCTGGACGTCCGACACACCGTCGATCGCCAGCATCGACCAGAACGGTGTCGTCCACGCCCTGGGCGCTGGCACGGCGACGTTCCGCGCCACGGCCAGCGACGGCACCACGGCGACGTACTCGCTGCCGGCCGTCCTGGCCACGATGAGCACCTCGTCGGACTACTCGGGGAACACCGAGTTCGGCGACCCGCGCGACGCCGACCCGAGCGACGACTACATCATCCGTCGCCCCGAGTACAGCTCCTCGTTCAGCCAGACGCGGAACACGCCGAACTGGGTGAGCTTCCGGCTCGACGCGACCAACTACGGGCCCGAGGATCGCTGCAACTGCTTCACCTACGATCCGACGCTGCCGGCGACTTTCACGCACATCACCACGGCGGACTACACCGGCGCCGGCTCCTACGCCGGCTACGGCATCGACCGCGGCCACATGGCCCGCTCGGCCGACCGCACCGCGGCCAACCTCGACAACGCCACGACGTACCTCTTCTCCAACATCGTTCCCCAGGCCGCGGCCCTGAACCAGGGCCCGTGGGCGATCATGGAGAACTACCTCGGCGACTTCGCGAAGAACCAGGCGAAGGAGGTCTACGTCATCACCGGCCCCGCCGGCAACAAGGGCACGGTGAAGGGCGAGGGGAAGATCGTCATCCCCGCGTACACGTGGAAAGTCGCCGTGATCATGGACCACGGGAAAGGACTCGCCGACGCCAACTCGACGAGCGACCTCACGGTGATCGCCGTCGTCATGCCCAACGAGCCGACGGTCAACGCCGAGTGGACCACCTACAAGGTCACCGTCGACAGCGTGGAGAACCTTTCCGGCTACGACGTGCTGTCGCTGCTCCGTGACGACATCGAACGCGCCGTCGAAGCGAACGGCAACCCGGCGGTCGCGCGGATGGACGTGCAGCCGGAGATCATCAGCCTCGCCAGCACGAGCACGGTGACGGCGTATCTCTTCTCCAGCCCGTCGTTCGACGCGACCGCCACGACGCCCGCGTCGATCCGACTCCGCGTCGTCGGCGGCACCGGCGCCGGCGCGCCGGTGTCCCAGCGCGGCACGGCCTACCTCACCAGCATCACCGACGCGAACGGCGACGGCAGGCCGGATCGAATGGTGGTGTTCAGGAAGTCCGATCTCGTCGCCGCCGGTCTCACGACCACGAATACGCAACTCGTGCTGGAAGACGTCACCGGCACGGTGCAGTTCCGCGCGACCGATGCGGCGCCGCCGACGGTGGCCCCGTGATGCACATTCACGACACAACCTTTCTGCCCGAGTGCCGCACATGCATGATACGTCCCTGAGAAGGAGCCGGACCGGTGTGGTCGCCGCCGCGCGATCGCTGGCTGTCGCGGCGCTGCTGTCGGTGGCCGCCGCTCGCGGTGCCGCGGCGCAGAGCTCGATGACCGTCGCGTGCGTGGGCGGCCCGAGCATCGGGTGTAACCAGCTCAACTTCACCCTCACGGCCCTGGGCGCGCTGCCGGCGACGGTTGATTTCTTCCGCATCGCGATCACCGGGGGCGATTTTCGATTCACCGCCGCGCAGCCTGGCACCGCGACGGATGATCTGGGACCCAACTTCTTCGTCCCGACCGTGTCCGGCGGCGGCACCGTGCTCGCCGGCGTGTTCGAGCCCGGGTTCGAGGCGGTACTGAACCCGTGGCTCGTTATCCTGGGCCAGGTCCAGCCGAATACCCACACCAACACGTCGTCGCTCGCGTTCATGTATGAAGCGGGCACTCGCGGACAGGTGACGTTCAGCGGCGCCGTCACGGCCGCGCCCGAGCCGGCGTCGCTCGTGCTGCTCGCGACAGGTCTCCTCGCGATCGGCGGGATGGCCGTGCGCCGGCGCCGCATCGCCTGATCGCACCGACATCCGGATGACCCGAATGGCGCAGATCCTCTGATCTGCGCCATTCGCATTTCCCCGTCACGTTCCAGCGTCGGCTTTCGGCGGTGATGCCCCGGCCGATAGACTTCACCCACGTCCGCTCGCGTCTCACTCCTCCCGACAGCCGACCATGTCCACCTGCCATTCCGCGCGCCGCGCCGGCGCGCCTCGCCGAGCCGCGCTTCTCGCCCTCCTCGCCGCCGCGCCACTCGCGGCGCAGCAGCCGCGCGTGCTCACTGCCTCCGACTACGACCGGGCCGCGCACATGCTGGGTCCGTGGGTGAATCCGCTGGTCGTCGGCGGAACGGTGGCGGCCACCTGGCTGCCCGACGACCGCTTCTACTACAAGCGCACGACGACGGCGGGCACGGAGTGGGTGATGGTCGATCCTGCCCGGCGCACGCGCACGCCGCTGTTCGACCATCAGGCGATCGCCGCGGCACTCGGCCGAGCGGGCGCCGGCACCGTGGACGCCAAGGCGATTCCCGCGCAGTCCGTGCAGCTCGTGGGCGACGGACAGCGCGTCGTGATCGAACAGGGCGGACGCCGCTACGTGTGCGACGCGAAGGGTGCGGTTTGCACGGTCGAGACGGCACAGGGAGAGGCGCCGCGCGCCGGACGGCGCGGGCGCGGCGCCGGCAATGCGGTCGCGTCGCCGGACGGCAAGCGCGCGGCGTTCATCCGCGACTGGAACCTCTGGGTGCGCGACGTCGCGACGAGAAAGGAGACCCAGCTCACCACGGACGGCGGGAAGGATTTCGGATACGCCACCGACAACGCCGGGTGGGTGCACAGCGACCGCGCCATCCTGAAATGGAGCCCCGACTCGAGGAAGATCGCCACGCAGCAGCAGGACGAACGGCACGTCGGCGACATGTACCTCGTGGATACGCGCGTCGGCCACCCAAAGCTCGAGGCGTGGAAGTACCCGCTGCCGGGCGACAGCGTGGTGGCGATGATCCAGCGCGTCATCATCGACGTGGACGCGGGCACGGTCGTGCGGCTGCAGTCGCCGCCGGACTACCATCGCGCGATGCTGAGCGACGACCTGAGCATGGACGACCTGATCTGGAGCCCGGACGCCGCACGGTTGGCGTACGTGTCCACCGCGCGCGATCACAAGAGCGCGACGCTCAAGGTGGCGGATGCGGCGACCGGCGCCGTGCGCACGGTGATGGAGGAGACGGTGCCGACGCAGTACGAGTCGCGCACTGGATACCGCGTGCTGTGGCCGACGAACGAAGTCGTGTGGTACTCGCAGAAGGACAACTGGGGCAATCTGTACCTCTTCGATCTGACCACAGGCGCGCTCAAGAACCGGATCACCACTGCAGAGGGTCCGGTGGAGACGATCGCGAAGCTCGACAGCACGACGCGGACGATCTGGGTGGAGGCGTACGGTCGGGAGCGCGGGCAGGATCCCTACTTCTCGCACCTGTACAAGACCGCGCTCGACGGCCGCGGCTGGACGTCGCTGACTCCCGATGACGGCGATCACGCCGTGCAGCTGTCGCCGAGCGGGAAATGGATCGTCGATACGTACTCGAAGCCGGACGCCGCGCCGGTCGTGGTGTTGCGCGACGCGGCCGGCAAGGTCGTGATGCCGCTCGAGTCCACCGATCTCACAAAACTCGTGGCGAGCGGATGGAAGCCGCCCATGCGCATCACCGTGAAGGCGCGCGACGGGAAAACCGACCTGTACGGGCTGCTCTTCCGCCCCACCACGTTCGATGCGACGAAGAAGTACCCGATCATCAACAACGCCTATCCCGGCCCGCAGACGGGCAGCGTGGGCTCGCGCAGCTTCCGCGCGGCGCACGGCGATGCGCAGGCGCTCGCCGACCTCGGCTTCGTGGTCGTGCAGATCGACGGGATGGGCACGCCGTATCGGTCGAAGTCGTTCGAAGATGCGTACTACGGCGCGATGGGTCGCGACAATACGCTGCCGGACCAGGTGGCGGGCATGAAGGAGCTCGCGAGCCGCTACCCGTGGATCGATATCGACCGCGCCGGCATGTGGGGGCACTCGGGCGGGGGCTTCATCACCGCCGATGCGATGTTCCGCTATCCCGACTTTTTCAAGGTGGGCATCGCCGAGTCGGGGAATCACGACCAGCGCAACTACGAGGACGATTGGGGCGAGCGCTATCAGGGGCTGCTCGTGCGCTCGGGCGAGTCCGACAGCTACGCCATCGAAGCGAACCAGTTGCTGGCGAAGAACCTGAAGGGCAAGCTGCTGCTCGCCCACGGCACGATGGACGACAACGTGCCGCCGTCGAACACGATGCTCCTCGTGGATGCGCTGATCAAGGCGAACAAGGACTTCGACCTCTTGCTGATGACCAACCAGCAGCACGGTTACGGCACGATGTCCGCCTACATGATGCGCAAACGCTGGGACTACTTCGTCAAGAACCTGATGGGGGCGGAGCCGCCGAAGGAGTACGAGATCGTCCCGCCGGCGCCGCCGCGCGCGACCGTGTCGCAGTAGCGCTGGCTAGTGCTTCACGGCGCTGGGGACGCTGAACCGGAAACGCGTCCCCACGCCCACGGTGCTTTCCACGGCGATCGTGCCGCCGTGGGCCGCAACGATGCCTTTCACGATGAAGAGCCCGAGCCCGGCGCCGCTCCGTGACGTCTTGCTGGCTTGCCAGAAGCGATCGAACAGGTGCGGCACGTCCTCGGGCGGGATGCCCGCGCCTGTGTCGATCACGTCGAAGTCGGCCATGTCGCCGCGGCGGCTGCCCTCGATGCGCACTGTGCCGCCCGGCTTGCTGAACTTGATCGCGTTACCCACGAGATTGGAGAAGATCTGACCGATGCGGCTGCGGTCCGCCGCGACGAGCAGGTCCGGCCCCGTCCACTCGTGCTCGAACGCCAGCTTCTTCCCTTCGACGAGCGGCGCGAGCTCGAGCACGGCGTCACGGATGAGCATCGAGGCGTCGAGCGCCGTCGTGGCCACGGCGAGCGTGCCGGCATCGATGCGTGAGACGTCGAGCAGGTCCTGGATGAGTGCGTTGGCGCGCCGTGTCGCCCGCTGCATGACCTGAAGCTGCGGAACCACGGGCACGTCCTTCGCGCCCGGCTCGCGCAGCACGTCGAGCAGGAACGAGGTGCTCATCTGGATGGTGTTGATCGGATTGCGCAGATCGTGCGACACGATGGCCAGCACGTCGTCGCGCGCGCGGGTGGCGCGCTGGGCCTCCTCGTACAGCAGCGCATTGTCCACCGCCAAGGCGGCGCGGCGTGCCAGGTCGAGGATGAGCGGCATGTCGTCGGCCCGGCCGGTGCGCGTGGTGGTGAGCGCGACGAACTGCAGGACGCCAAGCACGCGGCCGCGGGCAACGAGCGGGACGACGATGAGATCCTGCGGACCGCGGCCGCCCAGGGCGCCCAGCACTTCGGCATCGGACGTGAGCGCGCGAAGTGCGTCCGTATCGGGGATGTGCACGACGCGCGGTGCGCGGTCGGCGATCACGCGATCCACGAGCGCATCCTGCTCCGGCGTCGCGAGGCCGGTGAGCGCCGCGACGCCGGGAATCGCATGCACGACGGCGACCCGATGGCGCGCGCCGTCCGAGCCGATCACGTCGGTCGCGCACAGCTCGGCGATCCTCGGCACGGCCAGCAGCGCGAGGTCGGACAGCACCTTGCGGGCATCGAGCGTGGACGACAGCAGCTCCGTCGCCTCGGCGAGGAAGCGCGCGCGCTGCTCGGCCTCGCGCACCACTTCGCTGGTGCGCACGAGGTCCGAATAGCTGGAGACGAGCAGCTCGAGGATCTGCTCCTTCGTGGCGCGGATCGTGAACTTGGTGCCGAGCAGCTCGACGTCCACCGGGGCGGGCACGATGCGCTTCGGGTCGGCCACGTGCTGGAACACGAACCGCACGCGCGCCAGCAGCCCTTCGGTGTCGTACGGCTTGGTGACGTAGTGGTCGGCGCCCGAGGCGAGTCCGCGCACGATCGCGAGCGGATCGGTGACGCTCGTGAGCAGCACGACGGGAATGTCGCGCCATGCCGGATTCGCCTTGATGCGGCGACAGAGCTCATAGCCGTCCATCATGGGCATCACGACGTCGCTCAGTACGAGGTCGATCTGCTCCTGCTCCATGAGCTCCAGCGCGCGGTCGCCGCGGCGTGCGAGCAGCGTGGTGTAGCCGGCGCGCTCGAGAAGCAGGGCGAGCGCGGCGGCCTGCGTCGCGCTGTCCTCCACGACCAGGACGCGCGCCCCGGCACCCGGCTCCTCGGCGGCGACGTCGAGATCCTCGGTCACGATGTCAGCTCTCGCAGTCGCCGGGGAATGTCATCGAGCGCGACGACCTGATCCACCACGCCGGCGCGCTGCGCCTCGCGGGGCATGCCAAAGATCACGGATGACGCTTCGTCCTGCGCGAGGATCCGGCCGGACGCCTTGCGCACGTGCCGCAGCCCTGCCACGCCATCGTCCCCCATGCCGGTGAGGATGAGCGCGAGCACACCGCGGCCCACGTTTTCCGCGCAGGACTGGAACAGGTAGCTCGCCGACGGACGGAAGGTGCCAACCGGCGGCGCGTTGTCGAGCTGGACGCGCAGCACCCCGGACGGGTCGCGCCGCACGCCGAGATGTCGGTCGTCCGGTGCGATGTACACCGCACCGGGCCGCAACACCTCGCTCAGCTCAGCGAGCTTCACGACGAGCCGCGAATCTCCGGAGAGCCAGTGGGCGAGCCCAGCGGTGAATCCGCGCGCGATGTGCTGCACCACGAGGATCGGGAGTGGAAAGTTGGCGGGTAGCGCGGAAAGAATGGCGCGCAGCGCCGCTGGCCCTCCGGTGGAGGCGGCGATCGCCAGCACCTCCAGGGAGTCGGTCGGCGCGAGACGCGTCGACGGCAGGAACCACGGCCCCGATGGCGTCTGGCCTTCGACCGTCCGCACCGACGCCGGAGTTCCGTGGCGCCGCACGACCTTCACGTGCGCGAGCGCGCGCACCATGCTCACGAGCTGACGCCGGTCGCTCTCGTACAGGGGCGACTGCACGCCCTGCGGCTTGGCGATCACCATCAGCGCGCCCGATCGCGTCGCCTCGAGCGACATCTCCACGTCGGATCCCGCGGCTGACGACACGACGAGGATCGGACGTGGCGATCGCGTCATGATCTGCTTCGTCGCCTCGAGCCCGCCAAGCTCCGGCATCTGCACGTCCATCGTCACCAGGTCGGGCTTCAGGCGCTCGGCCATCTCCACGGCCTCCGTGCCGGTGCGCGCTTCCCCGACGACGACGATGTCCGGCTCGGCCGAGAGCACGCTCACGAGCAGCGCGCGGGCCGTCGCCGAATCCTCGGCCACGAGCACGCGAATCACGAGGCCACTCCGCGCGGCGCGCCGAGCAGCTGCCGAACCGTCTCGAGCAGTACGTCCTGGTCGAAGCCGGATTTGGTGACGTACGCGTCAGCGCCGGCTTCCAGTCCGCGCGCGCGCTGCTCGGGCTGATCGAGCGACGTGACGAGGATGACGGGCAGCGTGGCCGTTCGCGCCGACGCGCGGATGCGCATGCAGAGCTCGATGCCGTCGAGACGCGGCATCTCCACGTCACTCACGACGAGTGAAACGTCGCCGCGCTCGATCATCCGCCACCCTTCCAGCCCGTCCACGGCGGTGACGACCTCGTATCCGGCCGCGGACAGCACGCTCTGCTCGAGCGTCCGCGAGGTGATCGAGTCGTCCACGACGAGGATGCGGCGCGACGACGGATCGAAGCGATCGGCGGCGGGCGCGGCGAGCGTCACGTGGCGTGCCGTGTCGCCCATCAGCACGGCGACGCCGAGCACCAGGACGACCTCGCCGTCGCCCAGCAGCGCCGTGCCCACGGTGAGCGCGGTGGCGTCTGCCCCCGCATGCTCGAGCGGCCGCAACACCAGCTCGCGCTCGTCACGCAGCTCGTCCACCACCAGGGCGAGGCGACGCCCGCCGGCCTCCACCGTCACGATCTGCAGCATCTCGTCCACGCCCGGCTCGGCGAATGGTGGGCCGAGCAGCGCGGCGAGCGTGGTCACGGGCGTGGGCGCACCGTCGGAGGTGAGCATCGCCCGGCCGTCCACGCGCGCGAGGCGCCGCGCATCGATGCGGTCCACCCGCGCGACGAAGGCGCTCGGGATGGCGAACAGCGCGCCGTCGACCAGGATGGTGAGGGCGCGCAGTGTGGCGATACTCAGCGGGACCTCGAGGATGAAGGTCGTCCCCTTGCCGGCCGCCGACGTGACGTCCACCGTACCGCCCACCCGCTCGACCGACACGCGCACGATGCCCAGGCCGACGCCGCGGCCGGACAGTGTCGTGGCGCGCTCGCGTGTAGACAGGCCGTCCTCGAAGATCGCGCGCTGGAGTGCGGCCTGATCGCCTGGCACGGCGCGCCCCCGCTGCTCGAGCGCTCGGCGAAGTGCGGCGAGATCGAGTCCGCGGCCATCGTCGGAGATCGCGACGCGCAGGCGATCGCCGCGCAGCGTGACCGCGACGCCGATCGTGCCCTGCTCGGGCTTGCCGGCCGCGCGACGCTCGTTCGCCGTCTCCAGGCCGTGGTCCACCGCGTTGCGCACGAGATGCAGCAACGGCTCCCGGAGCGCCTCCACCACCACGCGATCGGCCTCGACCTCCTCACCCGTGATCACGATGCGCGCGAGCTTGCCCACGTCGTGCGCCACGTCGCGCACCACGCGCGGCAGCGTCTCGGTGAGCTCGCGCAGCGACCGCTGCCGCAGGCGGCGTGCCGTGCCGCTCAACCGGCCGGACACCGAGCCGAGGGTGCGCGCGTCCTCGCCGGCGCGCCGGAGCAGCCGCGTGATCTCGCGGTCGAGCGTCGCGAGCGTGCCGTCGTCACGATGCTCGGGCCGCTCGCGCTGGGCGCGCACCAGCAGGCGCACCGCAGCCAGGTCGTCGGCGCGCTCTCCGAGTACGGCGGCGAGGCTCGTCACCTCACCGGCGGCGTTGGAGATGGCGTCGACGTGGTGCAGTCCGACGCGTACCAGCTCGTCGCGCATTTGATCAGGTGCAGCCGCAACGGCCGCGACGCTCGCCGGCTCCGTCGCGGGCGCGGGGCGCACCGACGCCGCGCTGGCCGACTGCGCCGCGACCGGCGGTTCGATGACGGTCGCGGCGCGAGCTGGCGCCGCGGGAGTGGTGCGATGCGGGGCGCTCGTGGACGCGCCGTGGGCACGGGCATGCTCCAGCACCACCTGAATCGGGCCGTCGGCCAGGGCCGTGCCGGCGGCCAGGCGCTCGCGCGCGTCGGACAGCGCGTCGGCCGTCTCGAACAGCAGCGCGATGGTCGCGCCGCCCAGCGCGGCCTTGGCGTCGCGCGCGCGCGCGAGATCGGTCACGACCAGGTGGCAGAGGCCCTCCACTTCCACCACGCCGGCGGCGCGCGCGGCGCCCTTGAGCGTGTGCATCACGCGGAACACGCCACCGAGCGATTCCGGATCGGCAGGCGCGCGCTCGAGCGCGAGCAGATGCTCGTTGAGCTGCTGCACCTGCTCGCCCAGCTCCTCGACGAAGATGCTGAGCAGCCGGGCGGCGAGCGCGTCATCCGACATCGTGACGCTCCCCGTGCCGCGCGGCTCGCCAAGACTGGTGCGACGACGTCAACCGCGTCCTCGCGCGCCGACCAGATCCACCAGTCGCGTGCCGAGTGACGTGAGATTCTGGGCCGCGGTCTCGGACTGCCGCGTCGCGGTGAGGTTCTGCTGCGTGGCGTCGTGGATGTTGGCGATCGCCTGACGGATCTGGTCCATGCCGAGCGCCTGCTGCCCCGCCGAGGCCACGATCTGCGCGGCCGCTTGTGCCGATTCCTCCACCACGCCGGCCAGCTGCTCGATGATCGTGCCGGCCTGCCCGACCTGCTTCACGGCCGCGGCGGTCTGCTTGGTGCCCTGCTCGGTGGCCATCACCGCCGCGCTGGTGGCACGCTGAATCTCGCCCAGCAGCCGTCGCACCTGGGTGGTGGATTCCTTTGCTTCGCCGGCCAGCGCCTTGATCTCGGCGGCCACGAGCGCGAAGCCGCGACCGTGCTCGCCGGCGCGCGTGGCTTCCACCGCCGCGTTGAGTGCAAGCAGCTTGGTCTGCTCGGCGATGTCACTCACCGCCGTGGTGATCTCGCCGATGGCCTGCGCCTGTTCGGCGAGCGCGACGATGCCGCGCGCCATCGTCTCCACCTGCGTCTGCACGAGCTGCATGGCGGCAACGGATTCCCCCACCGCCTTGCGGCCGGCGCGGCCTCCCTCGGCCGCACGCTGCGCCGCGTCGGCCACGGTGCGCGCGCGCTGTGCCGACTGTGTGGCGGTCTGCGCCACCTCGTCCACCGTGGCCACGGTCTCGGTCACGGCGGCCATCGACTCGTTGGTGCCGGCCGCCTGTTCGGTGGTGGCGGCGAGGATCTCGGCGCTGCTGGATGCGATCCCGTTCGCGGTCTCCTGAAGCGGCCGGTTGATCGACCGGCTGATCAGGTACCCCGCGCCAAGGCCCGCGATGAGTGCGATGAGCGAGCCGACGAGGATCATCTGCTTCGCGGTACTGGCGGCCGACGCTCCGGTCGCGGCGAGCTCGTCACCGTGCTTCTGCGCCTGGAGCACGCCGCCGCGGATGAGGGAATCGAGCGTCGTGCGCAGCGGCTCGACCACCGCGATGCGCATGCGCAGCGCTTCCGTCCTGTTGCCCGCTGCCTGCGCCGTCCCGGAGCTGGTCATCGCCGTGCTCCACCGTGTCAGCAGGGCGTTCGCGTTGGACCAGCGCGCGCTATCGGCCGGTGTGTCAGCCGTGTCCCGGAGGGCAAGGATGATCGCGCGCGAGATCTCCACGAGGCTGTCGCGCGCCTTCGCGTACCGCGGATCGTCGGCGACGAACAGCCGGAGCTGCTCCACGTTCGCGCCGCGCAGCTCGGATTCGGCCCGGAGCGCGGGAGCGACCTGGGTTCGGCGGACTCCGAGCGCCGTCTCGTACGCCGTGCTGGTGCGGCCGAGCGCGATCGCGCCCACGACCGCGACGACGAGCAGCAGCGCCAGCTCGATCGCGAGTGCGCCGGCGATGCGGCGGCCAATGGTCCAGGTCATCGATTCCTCGTACTGTCGAAAGAAGGGGTCACGTCGTGAGCCGTTCGGGATGCAGCAGGATCTCGCCGTCCAGCACGAGAAGACCGTCGGTGGTCATGCCGAGCGCGTGGCGCTGCCGTGGACCGGGCCCGGCGGGGCTGAGCGCGCCACGCGGCGTTCGCGCCACATCGTGCACCGCGTCCACGACGATGGCCAGCGCCGCCCTGGCTCCGGAGCCCAGCACCACGAGCCGCGTGTCGGTCGTGATCACAGGGCGTCCCGAGGCGAGCGCGAGCACCGTGAGCGGCCGGCCCCGCCACGCCGTTACGCCATACACCGGTGTGACGGCGCGCGGCAACGGCGTAATGCTGCTCACGCGCGCGATGGCGACTATCGACGCGACCATCAGCGCGAGCTGCTCGTCGCCGACCTGCACGACCAGCAGGTCGATCGCCTCGTCGACGGTGCCGTCGGCATCGTCCGCCGGGCGGGCGAGCAGCCGCGCACGCGCCTCGAGGATCGCCCGCGCCGCCTCGGGCGAGCGATACGTTCCGCGGTCCGCCGCGGTGCGCACCGCGTCCATGCGCTCCTGAAGCGTTGCGTCGCTCATGCGGGCCGGCCTCCATTGCGGATGCCGTGCAGCCGCATCTCGGCGATTCGCCGCAGGCGAGACGCGAGCACCCCATCGGCGGCGGGCACC
>JBBQDE010000038.1:0-12257 GCA_038319425.1 Gemmatimonadales bacterium | reverse complement strand
CGTCAGCGCGCCTCGCGCGCCGCGTCGGTGCGGAGCTCGCGCTCCGTGAGCGTGCGCTGCTCGCCCACCTTCGGCGGCGTGCCGGTCACCATGGCCTTCGCCACCTCGAACAGCACGATCGGCTTCGGCTTGGTGGTGACGAGATATTCCACGGAGTGCGCCTCCACGAGCACCAGGGCGAGGCGCGGATCGCCCGGGCCACCGTTCTTCTCGCCCCCCTCGTCGCCGAACCAGGCCTTCCAGTCCGGCTTGTACAGCTCCTTGATGAGGTTGCGGTCCTGGGTGATGTGCGCCGTGCCGGCGACGGAGACCCACTCGCGCGACTTCACGTTGTAGTAGGCGAGATTGACGTGCGGATCGCTCTCGAGCTCATCGAGCTTGTGTGACGACACGTCGGTGACGAACCAGAGGTCGGAGCCGGTGACGCGCTCCTGTGTCGCCATGGGCCGCGACACGAGGTGTCCGTCGGCGCGGCGGGTGGTGAACATCGCGATCTCGATGCCGTCGATCAGCTTGTAGAGGTCGTCGAGCTTCTTGGCGGTCGGTACCGCATTGTCGCGATTCCTGTCGGTCGTCTTGTCGGCCATCGGGTGCTCACGGAAAGGGAAGCGGAAACGAACGGGACCGACGAGGGCAGGGAGCGTGCCCGGGGTGCCACGCACGTTGCGCCTGAAGCAGGTGTTCGCGCCGTTCGTCCAGGTGGACCGACGTCCCAGCACGAACGAAGGCGTTGGGCTGGGGCTGGCGATCAGCCGCGATCTGGCGCGCGGCATGGGAGGCGACCTCACGGCGCGGAGCGCACCGGGCGAGGGTAGTACGTTCCTGCTCACCCTGGCGCGCGCCGGGTAAACGACGGCGCTCCACGTGCCGATACTCGGAAACAAGCTGGCGAGCCCGTTTTCTCCTCCGCGCCCCGAGCCTTGCCCACGATCAGCGACCGCACGCTACCTCGTTCTGCTCCGGAGATGCCGCGCCGAGTCCATCCGACCGTACGGCTCGGCTACGTCATTCGCCTGTTCTACAACCCGCTCTTCCTCCTGCTGTACGGGGTGCACCTCTGGCCCCGCAACCCACCGGTGTGGGTGTGGGTCGGGCTCCTTTCGTACGTCCTGGTGTGGCCGCATGTCGCGCGGCATGTCGCGACGAACAGCGGCGACTCCAAGAAGGCCGAGCTGCGGAATCTGCTCGTTGACGCCGCGTTGATCGGCTTCTACGTGCCGATCGCCGGCTTCAGCCTGTGGCCGAACGTCGCCGCCTTCATCGGTTTCCTGTCCGGCAATCTCAGCGTCGGGGGCCTCCGGGCCGCCAGGCGCTGCCTGCTCGCCTACGTGATTGGTATCGTCGTGGCCGGCCTCCTCATCGGCGTTCATCCGGTGCTGCTCGGCGCGTCGCTGTTCACGCAGGTGTTCGGCATCCTCGTCGTCATCGGCCTGACGTCGGTCTTCGGCTGGCTCACCTACGAGCGACAGCGCAGTGCCGTGGAGAACGGCCGCGTGATCCGGCAGCAAAGTGCCGAGCTCACGGAGAAGGGGCGGCTGCTCGCGCTGCGGACGCGCGAGCTGGAGATGGCGCTGGAATCCGCCCAGGCGGCCAACGCCGCCAAGGGCAACTTCCTGGCGAACATGAGTCACGAGCTCCGCACGCCGCTCAACTCGATCATCGGGTTCGCCAACATCATGCTGCGCAACGGCGGCGTGCAGCTGCGCCAGCAGGACGGACTCTACGTCGCTCGCATCGCGGCGAACGGCGCCCACCTGCTGACGCTGATCAACGGCATCCTCGATCTCGCGAAGATCGACGCGCGGCAGACGCAGATCGACCTCGAGCTGGTCGACATCGCCGAGCTGCTCCGCGCGACGCTGGCGGAGATGGAGCCGCAGGCGGAGGAGCGCGACGTCGAGGTCGTGACCGTGCTGCCCGACGTGGCGATGCTGCTGACCGACCGGAAGCGGCTGAAGCAGATCGTGCTCAACCTCGTGAGCAACGCGGTGAAGTTCACGCCAGGTGGAACGGTCACGGTGCGCATCGTTGCGGACGGCGACACGGGCTTGCCGGCGCGCATCGAGGTGAGCGACACGGGCATCGGCATCGCCCCCGGGCGCCTGGCCGCCGTCTTCGGCGCGTTCCAGCAGGAGGATGAATCCACCTCGCGGCAGTACGGCGGCACCGGACTCGGACTGACGATCACCCGCTCGCTCGCGCAGCTGTTGGGGTGGGCGATCGAGGCGCGGAGCGAGCTTGGGGTGGGATCGACGTTCAGCGTCGTCATGATACGCGAACCGAGCGCGGCGCGCGCCCTCGCCGTCGCCTAGCCGAGGCGCGCCACCGCCTCCGCCACCTCGGTACCGTGATCGACCGGATTCACCTTCGCGAACACGCGCGCGATCCGTCCCGTGGCGTCGATCACGAACGTGGTGCGGTTCACGCCCCAGTACTTCCGGCCGAACATCGATTTCTGCGCCCACACGCCGTAGCGCTCGCACACGGCGTGATCGGTATCGGCTACGAGCGGATAGGCGAGGCCGTATTTCGCCTTGAACGTCGCATGCTTCTTCGCGGTGTCGGGGCTGACACCGATCACCGTGGCGTCGATTCCCTCGAACCGAGGGAGGGCGTGCTGAAAGCTGCACGCCTCGACGGTTCAGCCAGGGGTGCCGTCCTTCGGATAGAAGAACAGCACGACCACGCGTCCCCTGAGCGCCGAGAGCGTGAGCAGGGAGCCGTCATCGGTGGTGGCCGTGAAGTCGGGGGCCTGGGTTCCAGCCGTGAGCATGGATCGGTGGTCGATGGTGAGTCAGGAGAGCGACGTGCCGGACTGACGTCCTCGCTTACACGATAGCAGGCGAGCGCTCGAGCGGGAGCGAGAGGGTGAAGCGTGAGCCGGCGCCGGGCGCACTGCGCACCGAGATGTCGCCGCCCATGGCGCGGGCCAGGTCGCGGCTGATCGCCAGTCCGAGTCCCGTGCCTTCATGCCCGCTCGTGAGCGAGCGGCCGAGCTGCACGAAGGGTGCAAAGATCGTCTCGTGTTGTTCGGGCGGAATGCCCGGCCCCGTGTCCTCGACCGTGATGCGACCGAACCCGTTGGCGGCGTTGCACGCCACGATCACGCTACCGCCGGCGGGCGTGAACTTCACCGCGTTCGACAGGAGGTTCAGGACGATCTGCTCCGCCTTGGTGCGATCGACGAACACGGCTCCCGTGTCGCATTCGTGAACCGCGAGGGTGAGTCGCTTCGCGACGGCCTGCGGCTCCACCATGGACAGCACGTGCGAGATCAGCTCATGAAGCACCACGGTGGCGTACTGGTACTGCACCTGACCCGCTTCCATCCGGCCGAAGTTGAGCAGGTCGTTGATGATCGAGAGCAGGTGCTCCTGGCTGGCGTGGATGCGCGTCACGTAGTCGCGCTGTTGCGGCGAGAGCGCGCCGCCGATGTCGTGCCGCAGGAGATCGGCATATCCCATCGTCGCGTTGATCGGCGTGCGAAGTTCGTGCGACATCGCTGTGAGGAATTCAGTCTTCGTGCGGCTCGCGGCTTCCGCCTGCGCGGCCTGCCGCGTGGCCTCCAGCGCACGCTGCTCTCCGGCGCGGCGCTCGGTAAGATCTCGCGTCACCTTCGCGTATCCGATCAGGGAACCGGCGGCGTTCCGGATCGCGGTGATCAGGACGCTCGCCCAGAACGTCGTGCCATCCTTGCGAATGCGCCATCCTTCCTCTTCGTACTTCCCCGTCCGGTTCGCGATTTCCAGCTCGCGCTGCGGCTTCCCTGACGCGACGTCCTCCGCCGGATAGAACGTGGAGAAGTGGCGGCCGATGATCTCCCCGGCGTCGTACTGCTTCACCGCCCTGGCGCCGGCGTTCCAGCTCGCGACTCGTCCGTCGGGATCCAGCATGAAGATCGCGTAGTCGCGCACGCCCTGGACGAGCAGCCGGAACCGCTCCTCGCTCTCGCGTAGCGATTCCTCCGCGGCGCGACGCTCCGTCAGGTCGCGCGTGATCTTCGAGTAGCCCACCAGCTCACCGCTTTCGTCGCGCAGCGCGGTGATGACCACGTTGGCCCAGAACCGCGACCCATCCTTCCGGACGCGCCATCCCTCGTCCTCGAAGCGGCCGACATCCGCCGCCACTTGCAACTCCATCGCCGGCTTGCCGGCCGCGATGTCGTCGGGCGGATAGAAGGTGGAGAAGTGGCGGCCGATGATCTCGGCGGCGGTATAGCCCTTGAATCGCGCCGCGCCCGCATTCCAGGTGAGGATGTGGCCGGCCGGATCGAGCGCGAAGATGGCGTAGTCGCGCACGCTGTCGACGAGCAGGCGATACAGCTCCGGACCCTCGAGCGTCCGCCCGGAGCCGTTCACGCGAGCCTTTCGCCGCCGATCAGCACCGCCATGATCGCCTTCTGCACGTGCAGCCGGTTCTCCGCCTCGTCCCACACGCAGCTCTGTGGACCGTCGATGACCTCGGCGCTCACTTCCTCACCGCGATGCGCCGGCAGGCAGTGGAGAAAGATCGCCTCCCGCGCCGCGCGCTTCATCATCGCGGCATCCACCGTATAGCCAACGAAATCCGTTTCGCGCTGCCGCTGCTCGCCTTCCTGCCCCATGCTCGCCCACACGTCGGTATTCACCACGTGCGCGCCGGCGATCGCTTCCGTCGGGTCGCGCGTGAGGGTCACCTTCGCGTTCGCGCGCGCGCGGGCGAGGAGGTGATCCGCCGGCTCGTAGCCCTCGGGACACGCGATCGCGAGCTCGAAGCCGAGCCGGTACGCCGCGTTGATCCACGAGTTCGCCATGTTGTTGCCGTCGCCGATCCAGGCGACCTTCTTCCCCTCCCACGTGCCGAGGTGCTGCCGCACGGTGAGGAGGTCGGCGAGAATCTGGCACGGGTGCAGCAGGTCGGTGAGTCCGTTGATCACCGGCACGCCGGCGTATTTCGCGAGCTCCTCGACGTCCTGATGCGCGAAGGTGCGGATCATGATCCCATCGACGTACCGGGACAGCACGCGCGCCGTATCGGCGATCGGCTCGCCGCGGCCGAGCTGCACGTCGCGCGGACTGAGGAAGAGCGCATGGCCGCCGAGCTGGTACGTGCCCACCTCGAACGAGACCCTCGTGCGGGTACTCGCCTTCATGAAGATCATCGCCAGCGTCTTGCCGGCCAGCGGCTTCTTCTCGTACCGGCCAGTGCGCATGCGCTCGGCGAGATCGAACAGGGCGAGTAGCTCAGCCGTCGAGAAGTCCGGGATGGCGAGGAAGTGGCGATGCGGCGGCGGATCGAGGACGGGCATGCGGGGCCGGTTGGGGTCTGGCGAAGGGCTGAAGCTAGCGGGCCCGCGAGGAGGAGCAAGCCGTCCGGTGGGAGGCGCTCGCAACGGAGTGCCGAGCTCATACACCGGCTGAGATCGGGTCATCGATTCCTGTTAAAACAGTCATACGATGAGTTAAATGAGGTCATTGTGACTAAGTGTCCGATATTAGTGACCTGAACAAAGCTTCATGTTATATTTATTGACAGTGCGGGCGAGCCGAGGTACTTTCAACTCGTTGGTGCCGGGGGATGGTTTCCCGGAGGACGCCCACAGTCGCGACGACGCGACTCTCTGCCCGCCCCGACGCCGGGACGGCGAGGAACTCAACCATGATGCTCGCCTATCGTACTGCGCGTGCGCAACGGCCCGAAGACTCCACCACTTCGCTCCACCCCTCGCCGTTCGATCGCGCGCTGAGCCCGATGCTCGCGCTCGCCATGCTCGCCTCGATCGCCTTCGCCGGCCTCACCGCCGTTCGCATCGCCCGGGTCGAGCGCGACGTCAAGCCGGCCCTCGAGGCCACCCGCCAGCTCGGTGCCGCCCTCGAGGCGACCCGCGTCCTGCTGCGGGACGACCGCCTCGGCGGCGCCGAGTCGCGGATCACCCGCGCCGACAGCCTGGCCCAGCGCTTTCATGTGATTGCCACCTCGACGCGCGCCGGGTCCGAGACCAGCGCTCACCTGCTGGCGTACGACGCCGCGTTCGGGGAGTACTACGTGGCCGCGCGCCGGGCCGCCGCCGGTATCTCCATGAGTGCCGATGCGGACGGCTCGAGCGCGGAAAGCGCGACGCTCGGCTATCTCACGCTGCGCGAAAATCTCGCCGCCGGCGCAGTCGCCGAGGAAGGGGCGGTGGATTCGGCTCGCGTCGCGATGGCGCCGATCGAGTTGGCCGCCTGGCTGTCGCTGACGCTCCTGTTCGCCGCGGCGTTGATGCGGCGCCTGTCGTTCGGCGGTCGCGTGGCGGCGGCGCAGAGGCTTGCGTCGAGTGCGGTGAGCCCGATGGCGGCCCGGGAGGATGACGGCCCGGCCGCCCTTCGCCTGCACGACGCGGTGGAGCGGCTGGCTCGCAAGCGCCTGGCCGCCTCGATCGCCGCGGCGCGGGTCGCGAAGCGCAACAACGAGCGTCAGATCGAGCTCGCGAACCGCTGGAGCGGACCGGCCCTCTCGATCGTGCCGGCCAGCCCGCGCGTCGAGATGGGCGTGTACGAGGACGAGCAGATCGACAACGAGCCCCGATTTGGGGGGCTCACGCTGATGATCGTGTGAGCCCATGACGCAGGTCTCGGTGGCGCCGACGCCGGCGCCGCTGAGGTCAGGCGGGCGTGCCGACGTGGGCACGTCCGCTTGACGTTTTCAGAGGATGTACTTCCGGAGGTCCTCGTCCTCCACGATCGCCTTGAGCTTCTCGCGGACCGCATCAGCATTGACCACGATGCGCTTGATGGTGGCGTCGGGCAGGTCGAACAGCGTCTCCTCGAGCTGCGTCGTCATCACGGTGTGCAGCCGACGCGCGCCGATGTTCTCCATGCGCGAGTTGACCGTCGCGGCGATGCGCGCGATTTCGGCGATGCCATCCGTGGTGAACTCGAGCACGGCACCGTCGGCCGCCACGAGCGCGGCGTACTGCTTGGTGAGCGCGTTCTCCGGCTCGGTCATGATGCGGATGAAGTCCGCCTCCGTGAGCGGCTTGAGCTCCACGCGGATCGGGAACCGACCCTGCAGCTCCGGGATCAGGTCCGACGGCTTGCTGACATGAAAGGCGCCGGCGGCCACGAACAGGATGTGGTCCGTCTTCACCATGCCGTACTTGGTCTGCACGTTGGAGCCTTCGACGATCGGCAGGAGGTCGCGCTGCACTCCCTCGCGCGACACGTCGGGTCCCCCCATCTGGCTCTTCTCGCCGGCGATCTTGTCGATCTCGTCGAGAAAGACGATGCCGAGGGTCTCGACGCGCTCGAGGGCGTCGTTGGTGACGTCCTCGATGTCCACGAGCTTCTCGAATTCCTGCTCGAGCAGGATGCGCCGCGCCTCGGTCACCTTCACGGTGCGCTTCTTCTTCCGCTGCGGCATCATGTCGCGCGGCATCTCGGTGAAGTTCTCCATGTTCTCCGGCGCGCCCTGCGACGCGAACATGTCGAACATCGGTCCGGACGCAGGGCTCACCTCGATCTCCACCTCGCGCGCATCGAGCTGCCCGTCGAGCAGCAGCTGCTTGAGCTTCTCCCGCGTGCGCTTGTATCGCTCGGCGCCCGCGTCGGCCACCTTCTCCTGCTTCACATCCCCGCCGGACGACACGACGAACAGCTGCGGCGGTTGCGACGCGTCGGGGCGCGGCGGCTCGCTGGGCGGCCCGGCATCCGCCTTCGGCTCCGCGGGGGGCGGCAGCAGCAGGTCGAGGAGGCGCTCGTCCACGCGCTCGTTCGCCAGATCCTCCACCTCGCTTTCGCGCTCCGTCCGTACCATGTCCACAGCGCTGTCCACCAGATCGCGGATCATGCCCTCCACATCGCGACCGACGTAGCCCACCTCCGTGAACTTGGAGGCCTCGACCTTGATGAAGGGCGCGCCGGCCAGCTTCGCAAGGCGGCGCGCGATCTCCGTCTTGCCCACACCCGTGGGGCCGATGAGGATGATGTTGTTCGGCGAGATTTCGTCGCGGATGGTCTCGGGCGCCTGCTGCCGGCGCCACCGGTTGCGGAGCGCGATGGCCACGGCCTTCTTCGCGTCGGCCTGGCCGACGATGTAGCGGTCGAGCTCCGCAACGATCTGGCGCGGCGTCAGGTCGGCCAGGCGGGCCAGGGCTTGCTGCGTACGAGGGGAAGGCATGATCCAAAAGCTAACGGGCGGAGACCGGCGACGGGCTGTTGCTCCCGGGAGCGGCTTGGGGAATCCAGGTTGCGCGTTGCCCGTGAACCGTTCACCGTTTCGCGTGTCACGGCGTCGTTCGTTCCGCGGTGAAACGCGAAACGGTCAACGCCAAACTGGCAACGCCGACCGTGGATTCCGCCCGCTCGATCTCGAACCGGGTCAGCCGCGAGGTCCTACGCCTCCAGCACCGTGATATTGGTGTTCGTGAAGACGCATATCTCGCCGGCAATGGTGAGGCTCTGGCGGACGATCTCGGCGGCGCTCAGCTCCGTGTTCGCGGCGAGCGCGCGGGCGGCGGCGAGGGCGTAGGATCCGCCCGAGCCAATCGCCAGGATGCCGTCGTCCGGCTCGATCAGCTCACCGTTGCCCGAGATGACGAAGCCGTGATTCCGGTCCGCCACGACGAGGAGCGCCTCGAGGCGCCGGAGCACGCGATCGCTGCGCCAGTCCTTGGCCAGCTCCACCGCCGCGCGCGGTACGTTGCCCGGGTAGCGCTGCAGCTTCTCCTCGAACTTCTCGAACAGCGTGATGGCGTCGGCCGCGGAGCCGGCGAATCCGGCGAGCAGCTTGCCGTCGCCGATTGCCCGGACCTTGTTCGCCTTCGCCTTCATGACCGTCTCGCCCACGGTCACCTGCCCGTCGCCGCCGAGCGCGACGGCGCCGTTGCGCCGAACGGCCAGGATGGTGGTGGCGCGGATGCGCGGGAGCTCAGACATGGCGGAAAGCTAGCGGATGCGCGACTTCGGCGGCGGCGGGGCGTCCTTCTCGTGACGCTGCGTGCGGTCGCCCTCTCCGCGACGCAGCTCGCCGCGGTTGACGATCCGGTCGCGCAGGTAGCGACGATTCATCCATGAGCCGATCAACAACAGCATGCCGCCGGCGATGACCGCCACGTTGACGTAGTCCCATGTGTCTCGGCTGATGATCGCGCCGGCAAGGCACAGGACGCCGAGACCGATCATCGCTTCCCCTCCGAGGCTGCGCTCCGTGCGCGGCCGGCGGCGGCGCTCGCGGAATGGTGCGGCGTCTTCGGGGATCCACGCGTCGGCGAGCAGGCCGAGGCCCACGAGGCCGATGAGGATCCCGACGATCAGCGGAATGATTTCTATGCGCACCAGCGAGCTCCGGACCAGGACGGGGACGACTTCAAGCGATCTTCATGCCCGCGGGTGGGCCTTCTGATACACCTGCTTGAGCCGCTCCACGCTGGTGTGCGTATAGATCTGGGTCGTGGAGATGGACGCATGTCCGAGCAGTTCCTGCACGGCTCGCAGGTCGGCGCCGGCATCCAGCAGGTGCGTGGCGAAGGTATGACGGAGTGAATGCACCGACAGCCCGGCATCTTCATCCACCTGCTCGAGGAATTCCGACACGAGCTTCTGTACCATCCGCACGCCGATACGCCGACCCGTGCGGGCGAGGAAGTACGCCGAGCGTTCGCCGGCGCTGCCCATCTGCCGAAGCAGGTCGTCTCGCTTCGCCTCGTAGTTGCGGAGGGCGAGCTGCGCATGGTCCCCAACCGGGATGATGCGCTCCTTCCGCCCCTTGCCGCGCACCTTCACCTGCTGGCTCACGAGATCGAGATCGCCGCGGCTCAGCCCCTGAAGCTCGGAGAGGCGCATGCCCGTGCTGTAGAACAGCTCCAGCATCGCGAGGTTTCGCACATCGACGAAGCCGCCTTCCTGCGCGCGCGCTTCCGCGAGCTGGAAGAGGAGATCGATCTGTACGCGGTCCAGGTAGCCGGGCAAATGCTTGTCCTGGCGCGGGGCACCGACCGAGCGCGCGGGGTTGGACTCCACCATCTCGTTGCGGTGCATCCACCGATAGAAGCTGCGCACGCCGGAGAGGGTGCGGGCCATGGTCCGCTTGCCCACGCCGCGTCGCGACAGGTGCGCGAGAAAGCCGCGCATCGCCAGGCGGTCCACCCCTTCCCAGCTCCAGCTGTCGGTGCCGTAATAGCCGCCCAGGTACTCGACGAACTCGTGGAGATCGCGCTCGTACGCCTTCACCGTGTTGGGAGAGACGTCGCGCTCCTTCGCGAGATGGCGAAGGTAATCCTGCACGTCGGGCGGACGTACCGCGTCGGTCACGCGCCCGCGCTCGCCGTCGTGCGCGTGAGCGCGGTGTCCCGCCACGCGGTCATGTCGGCGAGGGCGCGAGCGGCCTGCTGCTCCTTCTTCGCGCGCTTGTCCCGCACGCGCGCGCCGAGATCATCCACCAGGCCGAAGTTCGCGTTCATCGGCTGGAAGTGCTTCGGGTCGGCTTCTCGCAGGTAGCGGTACAATGCGCCAAGCATCGTCGTGGTCGGCGGGAGCACCGGCTCATCGCCCGCGAGCAGTCGCGACAGGTTGATGCCGGCGAGCATGCCGGTGGCGGTGCTCTCGGTGTACCCCTCCACCCCGGTGAGCTGGCCGGCGAACAGCGTGCGTGGATCGTCGCGCAGCGCGAGGTGCGGCGCAAGCGACGCCGGTGCGTTGAGATACGAGTTCCGGTGGATGGAGCCGAAGCGGAGAAATTCCGCGTTCTCGAGGCCCGGAATGAGCCGGAACACGCGCTGCTGCTCGGGATACCGAAGCCGCGTCTGAAACCCCACGAGATTCCACATGCGGCCGGCGCGATCCTCCATGCGCAGTTGCACCATCGCGTGGGCATCGCGCCCGGTGCGCGGATCGGTGAGCCCCACGGGCTTCATCGGCCCGAAGCGCAGCGTCTCGCGGCCGCGCCGCGCCATCTCCTCCGCCGGCATGCAGCCCTCGAAGTACGGGACCGCGTCGAACTCGTGCGCCGTTGCCTTGTCGGCTGTCGTGAGGGCATCGAGAAACGCCTCGTACTGCTCTCGAGACATGGGGCAGTTGAGGTACGCGCCGTCGCTCTCGCCCTCCATCGTCTCCTTGCCATAGCGCGAGGCGCGAAAGACGACGTCGTGATCGATCGACTCGTGGCTCACAATGGGGGCGATGGCATCGTAGAACGCCAGCGACTCGATGCCGAGTCGCGCCCGAATCGTCTCCGCCAGGGCGCTCGACGTGAGCGGCCCGGTGGCGACGATGCCGGGCGAGGGCAGCGCCGTGACCTCACCGCGCTGCACCTCGATGCGCGGGTGCGACGTGACACGCGCATGGACGGCGGCGGAGAACACGTCACGATCCACCGTGAGCGCGCTGCCGCCGGGCACGCGCGCTTCGTCGGCGCACTCGAGGATGAGGCACCCGAGCAGGCGCATCTCCGCCTTGAGCAGGCCGTGTGCGTTGACGGTCTCGGTGCTCTTGAAGGTGTTCGAGCATACGAGCTCGGCCAAGCGGTCGGTCTTGTGCGCGTCGGTGCCCTGTCCCGGCCGCATCTCGTGGAGCACCACGTCGTGCCCGCGCTCGGCCAGCTGCCACGCGGCTTCGGAACCGGCCAGGCCGCCGCCGACGACGTGAATGGGAGAGGAACGTGGCATGAGGGAATACTACCAAAGCCAACGCTCTTCGGCTGGTCCGTTTACAGCGCTCGGCCTCGGATGCATTGATATCCCGAGGCAGGCCGAGAGCCGACAAGCCGAAAACCAGAGAGCGTGGTTGGCGGCTCAGCCGGCGAGCACGGTGGCGTCGTCCGGCGCCTCCTGCGTGGCAGCGTCCCACTCGTTGCCGCACTTGAGGCACTTCCGGAAATCGCCGCGGGCCTTGGTGAACTTCATCTCGGCGCCCACATATCCGCAGTCCGGGCAGGTCTCCGCGACCGGCTTGTTCCACGCCACGAAATCGCACGTCTCGTTGCTGCAGGCGTAGAACGCCGTACCGCGCTTCTTGGAGCGGCGCTCCACCAGCTCGCCGCCGTCCTTCGGGCAGAACACGCCGGTCGGCATGGAGCGCGTGCCGCGACACTTCGGAAACGTGCTGCAGCCGAGGAATTCCCCGCTCCGGCCCTGCCGCACGACCATCATCTGCCCGCAGAGGTGACAGGGGATGTCCGTCATCTTGGGCTTGGCCTTCTCGCCCTTGAGCGGGCGCGTGTACTTGCAGGTCTTCGGATGGTTCTCGCAGGCGAGGAACGGCCCGAAGAATCCGCCGCGCGGCTCGAGCTTGCCGCCGCAGTCC
>JBBQDE010000037.1:0-12313 GCA_038319425.1 Gemmatimonadales bacterium | reverse complement strand
CCATGACGCGGAAGTTCGCGGCGTCCGCGTTGAGCCGCATCACGTCGCGCAACAGGCCGCCGAGCACGCGCGTCGCCTCGGCCAGCGTCGCGCCCGGCGTCAGCACGGGCACGGCGTAACGGCGAAAGTCCGGCATCGTGAGATCCCGCAGCAGCAGACCGCCGTTGGCGTGCGGGTTCGCGCCCATGCGCCGCGCGCCTGTTGGTGCCAGCGCCGCCAACTCGGGCACCAGCGCTCCGCTCTCGTCGAACAGCACCTCGGGCCGGTAGCTGCGCAGCCACGCTTCGAGCAGCACCAGATGCGCCGGCTGTTCGGCGAGCCCGGCGAGCGGCACCTGATGCGAGCGGAACGAGCCTTCGGTGGGCTTGCCGTCCACGGCTTTCGGCCCCGTCCATCCCTTTGGCGATCGCAGCACGACCATCGGCCAGCGCTGCCGTGGGCCGCCGTCGTCCGCGCGCGCCTCGCCCTGGATGCGCGCGATCTCGTCGAGCGCGTCGTCGAGCGCCGACGCCATCAGCTCGTGCATCGTCGCGGGATCGTCGCCGGAGACGTAGCGCGGCTCGTACCCATGGCCGCGCATCAGCGCCGTGAGCTCGTCGTCGGGGATGCGCGCCAGCACCGTGGGCCCGGCGATCTTGTAGCCGTTCAAGTGCAGCACGGGCAGCACGGCGCCGTCACGCGCCGCGTCGAGGAACTTGTTCGAGTGCCAGCTCGCCGCCAGCGCACCGGTCTCCGCTTCGCCGTCGCCCACCACGCAGCAGGCGATGAGGTCCGGGTTGTCGAACACGGCGCCGTAGGCGTGCAGCAGCGAGTAGCCCAGCTCCCCGCCTTCGTGGATCGACCCTGGCGTTTCAGGCGCGACGTGACTGGGAATGCCGCCCGGATACGAGAACTGGGTGAACAACCGCGCCAAGCCATGCACGTCGTGCGTGATGGTCGGGTAGACCTCCGTGTACGTGCCCTCGAGGTACACGTTCGCCACCACACCGGGGCCGCCGTGTCCAGGGCCGGCGATGAAGATCGCGTCGAGGTCGCGCTCGCGGATCACGCGATTCATGTGCGCGTACACGAAGTTGAGGCCGGGCGTCGTGCCCCAGTGGCCGAGCAGGCGGGGCTTCACATGCTCGATCGTGAGGGGCTCGCGCAGCAGCGGGTTCGCGCGCAGGTAGATCTGCCCGACCGAGAGGTAGTTCGCCGCGCGCCAGTATGCGTCCAGCAGGCGAAGGGTGTCGGTGGACTGGCCTGGCGTCGCCGGCGACGTGAGCGTGGAGGACATGGACGGCATGAGAACTCCCGGCATTAGGTGCTCGGAGCAGCGACTGCGCTGCCGCGACGATTTCACACGAGCGTCAGCGCGTCGGGCACGGGACGCAACTCCGAGGAGCGACCCGAGATCTCGGAGGCATGCACGCCGAAGACGATGTCACGGTGCGGGGTGGGATCGTCGTCGGTGAGCGTACTCGGAACCAGCCGCCGCAGTGCGGTGAGCGCCCGCCCGAAATCCCATGTCGCGAACGGCGAATGTCGCGGGGAGAACGGGCCCTTGACGACCACGCTCTGCCAGTCGAACAGGCCACGCACATCGTCGGTCTCGAATGCGCACCACTGGTTGTGCGACAGCGTGAGCACCTTCGCGCCGGCACTGGTGCGCCCGAAAATCCACGGAGCGTCGTAGACGTAGTGGATCGGCTCCACATCCACCCGATCCTGCAGCGAGAACGCAATCCGGCCCACGTGATTGCGACCGAGCAGCGCCTGCGCCTCGCCTCCCGACAGCGCGCGGATGATCGGCTTGGCCTGAGGAGTCATTGCTCGTTGGCGTGCAAGAATGACTCCGTTTCCCTCGATCCGCTGCTCAGTCAGCGCAGCGCCCCTTTCGCACGGGAATCCGACGCGCGCCGCTTGTCGAGCAGCATGTTCGCGACGATCTGCTTGAGTTCGTGGTTTTCGTCCCGCAGCTCACGCAGCTCGCGCAGTTCGTGAGCTTTGGCCACGCCGACGCGCTCGCGGTTCTTGCGCCACCGGTAGAACGTGGTTTCGGTGATGCCAAGCTCGCGACAGATCTGCACTGCGGGCGTGCCTGCGCTGACCTGATGCAGTGCCTGGACGATCTGCGCTTCGGTGAATCGGCTCGGTCGCACCTCGATGCCTCATGCCCATCTGCTCCATGATTGGCAGCGGGCCGGGGACGGTGTCCGTCCCCGGCACGCTCCTGCTGCACTGCAGGCAGCACCAGCGGTCAACGGTCCGGCTTTCGGGGCACGTCTTTGCGTATCGGGATGGATCGCTCCGGCTGCGCCCGGGGCGCGGGCGGCGTCGGTGGCGGCGCGGTTCGCAGCGAATCCCGCAGTGCCCGAAGCGCGGCATCGCTGTCGCGGAGACGGCGCGTCTCCGCCGCGCTCACCGAGTCCTCGTGCTGCACGATGATCGGGGGAGGCGCCGGTGTGACGACGGTCACCGTGCGAATCTCCGGGGTGGGATGACGGAACAGGCTGAGTCCCACTCGAACGCTCTTGTACGACTTCCAGTCTTCGTTCGCGAGCCAGTCCCACACGCCATCCACGCGTAGTGCGGCACGGTCGCTGAGCGCGAACTTCACTCCCGCCAGCGCGTCCACGCCGTAACTGTGCAGGAAGTTCGTTTCCGTCGACACGCCGGCGCCCGCGCCGAAGAGAATCGACAGTGCGCCCGACTGAATGGGGACCGCCACCAGTCGCCCGGACAGCAGTCCGACGTTCACCGCCTTCAATCCATTCGGACGGGTCGCGCGCATCTCGGCGTCTTCGAACTCGATCGAAAAGCGCGGATCGAGGAACATGCCGATCCGTCCCCCGCCGCCGTACCCGGTCTTGAGGCTGAGGGCGTTGTCGAACGTTGCGGCGCTCCCGAATGCACCGAACTCCATCGTCCCCCGCTGTTGCGCAACGGCCGGCGCGGCCCACAACAGCGCCGCGAGCCCAACCGTGAGTGCCCTGAATGACATGTGACTCTCCTTGAAGACGTCGTGGCCTGGTCGGTGCTGGAGCCGGACAGTCGTCCGGCCCCAGCGCCCGCCGGCGTTATGGCAGCGTGACGGTATTGTTGGTGCCAAGCGATACCGCGCCGTTCCGCGCCAGGGCGCGTCCAGTCAGGTTGGCATTGTCCACGAGCGTGATGCTCGTCAGGGCGAGAATGTTGCCCTGAATCTGCGACCCCGTGCCAAGCGTCGCCGAGCTTCCGACCTGGAAGTACACGTTCTTGGCCTGCGCGCCATTGATCAGCACGATGTTCCCGGCCGTGGTGAGCGAACTGCCGGCCTGGAAGACGAAGGTCGCGTTCGGATCGCCACCGCCATCCAGCGTCAGCGTACCCGTGATGCCGATTCCGCTCGCGCTGCAGTACACGCCCGCGGGCTTGGTCGTCCCGCCGAGATCGGCGACGATCGCATTCGCCGGCGGGCACGGCAGGCCGGCCAACGTGTTGTATGCGGCGGTGAGATCCTTCTGCGCCTGGACTGCGAGCGCGTCGTTCAGATGCTGTGTACCCGTGATGACACACGGTGGGAATCCGGTCACCGTATTCCCTGGGCTGATGGCGATGTCGGCGTTGATCGTACCGAGGTTCACGCACGTGAACGCCGTGCCGGCCATGATTCCATTGGGTGCGGCCGCGCCGAGATTCACGATCGGTGTTGGGGCGGTCGATGATACGATCACCGTCGCCGTGCCTGCGATCGCGCCGCTGGTCGCTCGGACGGTGTTGCTGTACGTCCCGGTCACCGCACCTGCGGTGAAGACGCCGGTGTTGGGGTCGATGGTGCCCCCACCGTTCACGACGGACCACACGGGAGTGATCGTGACGACATTGCCGCCTGCATCCCGGCCGACCGCGCTGAACTGCTGAGCGGCATTGGGTGGGACCGAAGCCGGATTCGGCGTCACCGTGATGGTGGCCAGCGCCCCGTTGGTGACGTTCACTGTGGCGACACCCGCCACTGCGCCAACGCTCGCGCGAACCGTATTGGTGTAGGTCCCGGCCGTGCTGCCCGCGGTGAAGAGTCCGGAGACGGGATCGATCGAGCCGCCACCCGCCACGACGGACCAGGCAGGCGTGATCGCCACGACGTTGCCGCTGGCGTCCTTGCCGACTGCCGTGAACTGCTGCGTGGCGTTGATGACCAGCGATGCCGGATTCGGCGTGACGGTGATCGTCGCGAGCGGTCCGGCGGTCACGATGACCTTCGCGGTGCCCGAGATGCCGTTACTGGTGGCCATGACGGTGTTGTCGAACGTCCCGGGACTCGTGCCCGCCGTGAACAGACCCGACGCGCTGATCGTCCCACCGCCGGCTACCACGGACCACGTGGGCGTCACGGTGACCACGGCGCCGGAGTAGTCAGTGCCGACTGCTGTGAACTGCTGCGTTCCGCCCACGGCGAGCGTCTTCGGGTTGGGCGAGACTACCAGCGTCGCCAGGGTGCCAGGCGTGCTGATGCCATGGACATCGCACGCCGAAGCGAAAAAGCCGACGGACGCGACGGTCAAAACGGCTCGCACTACGCGAGCGCGCGGAGTGAGCGCGCGTAGGATGCGGCTTCTCGTCAAGCTTGTCATCTAAGTCCTCCTGACCTGCTGCATGTGAGCGCGAGTGGGTGCGGATGCGCCCGATTCGCGGCGATCGTCGAACGAGATGGGGAGCGTGTCGCAGCGCTGCGAGCCCGCGCATTCGCCTCCCCCGTGTGCGCACACCGGGGGTGGGAAGAGGTTAGTGCACGCATTATCTGCACCTATCGCCCGAATAGGTGAGGGAGGACGTACTCCTTTTGGGGGTCGCGCCGGGACGCGCCCTACGCCTCCTGATTGTGTGCGTACGCGGCGATCTGCAATCGCGAGTGCAGAGCCAGCTTGTCCATCACGTTGCGTACGTGACTCTTGACCGTGTCGCTCGCGATGTTCAGCCGCTGCGCGATGGCCTTGTTGCTCAGCCCCTCGGCGATCAGCGCGATGACCTCGCGCTCGCGCTGCGTCATGCGCACCGCCTCGAGCGCCTCCTCGGCGCCGCGATCCACTGCGGCGCGTGCGATCTGGGAGAACAATGTGCCCGTCATCGGCGCCGGCAACACCCGCGCCCCATCCGCCACCGAGCGGATAGTGCCGACGAAATCCTCGAAGGTGGCGTCCTTCAGGATGAAGCCCGCGACTCCGGCGTTCACGAACTCGGCGATCTCCTCGTGCACCGGTAGCAGGTCCATCACGATCACCCGGGCATCCGCCATCTCCTTCTGCACGGCTTCAGCAAGGCGCAAGGAGTTCTTGTCCTGCAACCCGACGTCGAGCAGCACCACGCGCGGGTTCGCCTCCTTCAGCAACGTGCTCTCGAGGCTCGTCGCGGCGAGCACCACCTTCACGTCGGGCAGATCATTGAGCATGTCCGTCATGCCTTCCCGGACGAGACGGTTGTCCTCGATGATGGCGACGGTGATCATGGAGTTAGGGTAGCACACGTCACTCACACACGCCAACGGGCGCTCGCGTTTGCAGAAGCGCCTGCACGCTTGACAGCCCGGTCACCGACGCTAGACTCAACCCCATGCACGGCGCCGGCCTCCTCCTTAGCACCGCTCTCGACCGCATGATCGGTCGGGAGCTCTCGTGCATGGGAGGCTCGCCCGCATAGCTCGCGTTCCCGCGACAACGGCCCCTTCCATCACCGCGATGGAAGGGGCCGTTTGCATTCCGCGAGCGTCCCGCCGTCGCGATCACCACTCGACGGCCCTCATGTCTTCCAACTCGTTCACCCAGCAGCAGCCCAACGACGATCACGGCGCCCAGTCCACCGCGTCACGCCCCGCCGACGGCCCGGCGCGAGGACCGGGCGCATCGCAGCCCCGCCATCAATGGCCGTCCTTCAGCGCCGAGCCTCGCACGGCAGTGTCACAGGCGGACGGGACCGCGTGATGGCGCAACGCGTCGGTCGGTTGCCGATGGTTCTCCGGCGCTTGCGTTAGATTGCCGGAGCAGTGATGCGTCATCCGGCCAATCGGCCGCGCCTTGATTCTCGACATTGGGCTGTTGCGGACGCCTGCACGGACCCGCGCCCCTCCCCTGCCGGCAGTTGGGTGGTTCGCCCCCGCATAGCCGCGCCTGGAGGCGCCCGTCCATGTCGCCCGCTCCCTCGAAGAGCGCGCTTCGATCGCCGGTCGTCGCGGCGTCCGATGCGCATGCGGGAAATCGGCTGCTCGCCACGCTGAAGCGTATCGCCCCGGCGGATGACGCCTGGCTCGCCAAGTTGCTCGAGCCCGCGATCCTGCCGAGCGGCTATGTGCTGGCCGCCGCCAACGCTCCGTTCAAGCACGTGTACTTTCCCGAGACGGCGGTGCTCTCGATCATCGCCCGCATGAACGACGGCGGCGCGGTGGAAGTCGGAACCATCGGCAACGAGGGGATGGGCGGCATCGGCGCTTTCCTCGGCGCCGGCGCCGGTATCAATGAAACCATTGCCCAGATTCCCGGCGCCGCCCGGCGCGCTGAAGCGACGGTGTTCACGAAGGGCGCGAACGATCGGCCGGCGCTGCGTGCGCTCCTTCAGCGCTATACGGAGAGCTACCTCACCCAGGTCGCCCAGACCGCGGCGTGCAACCGCCTGCACGGCATCGAGCAGCGGTGCGCGCGCTGGCTGCTCATGACGCACGACCGCGTCGGCTCCGCGCACCGCTTCCCGCTCACGCAGGAATATCTCGCCATCATGCTCGGCGTGCGGCGCACCGGCGTGACCCTCGCGGCTGGATCGCTCCGCGACGCGGGGCTGATCCGCTACAGCCGGGGCGCCATTCACGTGCTCGATCGCGAAGGACTCGAAGCCGCCGCATGCGAGTGCTACGCCATCGTCCGAGGCCACTTCGATCGCCTGCTCGCGGAGTGATCGCGGCGGCACTGTCCACTCGGCCCGTGCGCGACTGTCGCCGAAAATGGACGATGCCTCGCACCCGATGAATGGGACGAAGCACCCAACCCGTTGTCTCGCAATGCGTTGATCGGGCGCGCCCGCGTGGCGTCAAAGGTGCCTTCGGAGAGGCATGACCCCTCGGCCGCTCGTCATGGCACGCCCCGTCCTCGCCGGCTCGCTGCTCGTGCTGTCCGGGTGCGCACAGGGAATGATCTCGCTGTCGCCCTCGACCATCATGTCGGCGGCGGTGATGGTCGGGGAAGCGGTCGACGCGCACGCGAGAGCGTCGGGCTCGGGCAGCTCGGGCGCCTCCCGTAGCGCTGACGTACGAATCCCCCGGTCGCCCGCCCCCACCGCCGTCGCAGGCCGCGTCCTCGAGACCGCGGACCAGTTCATCGGCGTGGCGTACACGTGGGGCGGCAACACGCCGGCGAGCGGCTTCGACTGCTCCGGCTTCACGCGGTACGTCTTCGCGCGGCACGGCATCCAGCTGCCGCGCACCGCGCGCGAGCAGTCGCGCGCCGGTCAGGGCGTCGCGCTCGATTTCGCCGCGCTGGTTCCCGGTGACATCCTGCTGTTCGCCGAGCCGAACGACGCCATCTCGCACGTCGCGATCTACGTCGGCGACGGCCGGATCATCCATGCGTCGTCCGCGATGGGCGGCGTGACCTATCTCGACCTGGGCGGCGACCGTGGCGCGTGGTACGTGCAGAACATGGTCGCGGTGCGACGGCTGACCGGAGCCGGCTGAACTCCTGGGTAGCTCAGCAGGCCTGGGCACTCGCCCAGGCCCTACGAGATCGCCTTCGCGATCGCGAACGCCGCGGCCGCGGCGAGACTTCCGATGAGCATGGTCTGCAGTGCGCTGCGCAGCGGATGCGCACCGGTGAAGCGCCCCTTCACGTAGCCGAAGACCAGTAGCGCGAGCAGCGTGACCACGACGGACGTCCTGAGTGCCGAGCCGACGGTGGGACTGAGAAAGTACGGCGCGAGCGGAATCATGCCGCCCACGGCGTACGACCCCGCGATCGTCACCGCGCTGCGCAGCGCACGGCGGGGATCCGGTGCCTCGAGTCCGAGCTCGAAGCGCATCATGAAGTCCCGCCACCGCTCCGGCGACTGCCGGAGCGCCGTCACCACGATCTCCGCACTCGCCGACTCTACGCCGTAGGACGCGAGCAGCGTGCGCACCTCATGGGCTTCGTCGTCGGGCACGTCGATGATCTCCCGCTCCTCCCGCGCAAGCTCGCTGGCGTAGTGCTCGGCGTCGCTCCGCGCGGCAAGGTAACCGCCGAGTCCCATCGCGATCGATCCGGCGGCGACCTCCGCCAGCCCAGCCGTCACGACGATGTGTGACGCGCTGACCGCTCCCGACAACCCCGCGGCAAGTGCGAAGGGCACCGTCAACCCGTCGGACATGCCGATGACGACATCGCGAACCGTCTCTCCCGCGGTGAAGTGACGCTCGGTGTGCGGTGTCTGTGGCATGAGGCATCTCCCTGGAGAGCGATTATCGGGGCGCGCGGACCGGTCGCGAGCGACATGCAGTCGGAGCACGCGCTCGAACGTACATTGAGGCGGGTATCGATGTCGACCCGCGCTTGCTCACTGCCGGCCCGCGCCACATCCAGGATCCGCCGTGTTCGTACCAAAGCTGTTGACCACGCTCGAGTCCTACGATCGGGAGCAATTCGTCTCCGATCTCACCGCTGGCGTGATCGTCGGGATCGTCGCGCTTCCGCTCGCGATTGCCTTCGCGATCGCGAGTGGCGTTACGCCCGACCGCGGGCTCTGGACCGCCATCATCGCCGGCTTCCTGATCTCCGTGCTTGGAGGATCGCGCGTGCAGATCGGTGGGCCGACCGGCGCCTTCGTCGTGATCGTCTACGGGATCGTACAGCGGTACGGCATCGACGGGCTGACCGTCGCGACACTCATGGCGGGGGTCATCCTCGTGATGATGGGTGTCGCTCGCCTCGGGGCCGCGATCAAGTTCATTCCGCATCCTGTCGTCACGGGCTTCACCAGCGGGATCGCGGTCATCATCTTCTCCAGCGAGGTGAAGGACTTCCTCGGCCTGCGCATGGGCGCTGTGCCTCCGGACTTCCTCGCCAAGTGGAGTGCCTTCGCGGCCCACATCGGAACCGTGACACCGAGCGCGGTGATGGTCGCACTCCTCGCGCTCGGCGTCATCATGGCCTGGCCACGCGTCAGCCATCGGATTCCCGGGCCCTTCGTGGCACTGATCGTCACGACCGCACTGGTCAAGCTGCTGCACCTGCCCGTCGAAACCATCGGCAGCAGGTTCGGCCCCATCAGCGCGTCACTGCCGACGCCCGTCGTCCCGCACCTGACGCTGGCCCAGGTGCAGAGCCTCGTTGGCCCGGCGTTCACCATCGCCCTGCTCGGGGCCGTCGAGTCGCTGCTCTCCGCCGTCGTGTCGGACGGCATGATCGGAGCGCGGCATCGGTCGAACGTCGAACTGATCGGTCAGGGAATCGCGAACATGGTGACGCCGCTCTTTGGCGGCATCCCCGCCACCGGCGCGATTGCGCGAACGGCGACCAATGTCAAGAACGGAGGGCGCACACCGGTGGCGGGAATCGTACATGCGCTCACGCTGCTGCTGATCACACTCTTCTTCGGCAGGTGGGCGGCGCTCATTCCCATGGCGACGCTCGCCGCCATCCTCGTGGTCGTCAGCTATCACATGAGCGAATGGCGCGCGTTCCGTTCCGAGCTCCGATCGCCGAAGAGCGATGTCGCCGTCCTGCTCTCGACCTTTCTGCTCACGGTTCTCGTGGACCTGACGGTCGCCATCGAGGTGGGGATGGTGCTCGCGGCGTTCCTGTTCATGCGGCGGATGGCGGAAGTCACCAACGTGTCCGCCGTGACGCGCGAGCTCGATGACCCGTCCGGCAATGCGGACGCCGATGCCACGACGCTCCGCCGCCGATCCGTTCCCGACGGAGTGGAAATCTACGAGATCAACGGTCCCTTCTTCTTCGGCGCCGCGGAAACGTTCAAGGACACGCTGGCCCGCGTCGCCGGCAAGCCGCGCGTCCTGATCATTCGCATGCGCGCCGTGCCCGCCATGGACGCCACGGGCATTCACGCACTCCGCGACGTGGTGCTGCGGAGCCGGCGCGATGGCACCCTCGTCCTGCTCAGCGAAGTGCACATGCAACCGCTCGTGGCCTTGTCGCGGTCCGCTGCCTTGAGCGACATCGGCGAGGCGAACCTGTTCGGCGATCTGGAGTTGGCGCTCGCGCGCGCGAGAGAATTCCTCGCGCTGCCCGCCGATCCGCTATCGACGGCTCACGTGGATGGGCGCACGACGCAACGCTGAACGCGCGCCGTTGAGCTCGTCGCGCACGACGCGGCCACCGACGATGGTGAGCACGCTCGTCGTCGCCGGCAGCGCTGGCGACGGAATGGCGAAGATGTCCTGCGACAGCACGGCGAGATCGGCGAGCATCCCCGGCGCAATCGTCCCCTTTTCGCGCTCGGAGAATTCCGCGTACGCCGAGCCGCGCGTGTACATCACCACCGCCTGCTCACGCGTGAGCGCCTCCGCCGGGTCGCCACCTCGCCCCGTCGTCGCCACCATCACGTTGTAGAACGGGTTGCGGAGGTTGTCGGAGCCGTACGCCAGTGGTATACCGGCCGACATCCAATCGTGAAGCGGCGAGCCGCCCCGCGGTTGCGCGATGACGATTCCCAGCCGTCGCGCGCGCTCGACCTGCGCTCCGACGACGCCGTTCCCATGTTCGAACCGGACGCGGCGCGATCGCCACACCGAGTCGGGGGCCAGCGCCTCCATCGCCGAGAGAACCAGATCGGTTGTGCTGTCGCCGACGATGTGGAGGTGCAGCTGGGGCGCGCCACGAACCAGTGCTCCGGCCAGCATCGCACGGACGGTGTCGAGCGGAAAGTCCAGCCGGCCATACCAGCCGGGTCGGCCGGCGTATGGTCGCCGCATCAGCGCGTTCTGCTCGATCGGCGTCGCGTCGAGCACCCACTTGCGGCCGGAGACCGACACACGCGGCGCCGATGTCCGCGCGGCGCCATTCCACTCTCGCTCGTTGCGCCCCGTCGCATCGGGGATCGACCATCGAATGACCCGCACCCGGATGGGGAGCCGCGCGTCGCGCAGCGCGCGCATCGTCAGCGCCGGATCGAAGTAGCCAGCCATGTCCTGCACGGTCGTGACACCCATGCGAAGTGACGAATCGGCGAATGCCCGGAGGCCATTGACGATCGTTCGTTCCGGCAGGGTCGAGTAGAGGCGTCGCAGCGCGCCCCATTCCGCATATTCGTCGAGCCGGCCGGTGAGACCTCCTGCCGCGTCGCGCTCGTACCAGCCGCCAAGCGGGTCCGCGGACCGCTCGGCGATGCCGAGGGCGCGAAGACCGGCCGTGTTCAACACGGCGCCGTGCCCCCACCAGCTCCACAGCAGTACGGGATGACCCGCCGCGGCGCCGTCCAGCGCGGCGCGCCGGGCGACCGTGTCCTTGACGATGCCGAGTCCGACGGTCGTCTTGATCCACGACCCAGGTGACGTGCGCGCGGCGATGACACGTATGGAATCAAGGACCTGCGCGAGCGTCGGATCCGGCGTCGGTGAGGCACTCGTGCGGAACTCCCCGGGCATCGGGACGTCACCAACGTGATCGTGCGCGTCGTTGATGCCGGGAATCACGATCCGTCCGCCGAGTCTGATCTCGCGCGTCGCCGGTCCGGCGAGCCGTCGAATCTCGGCGGTCGTGCCGACCGCCATGATCCGATCGCCGCGGATCGCGACCGCTTCCGCCCAGGGATGCGACGAATCGGCGGTGAAGATCCTGGCGTCGGTGAGTATGATCGCCGCAGCCGGCTGGCGCGACGACTGGCCCGCCGCGATGGCCGCGTCGATGAAGAGCACGAGAGCTGCGGCGGCACGCAATCGGTTGATCACGGAGCGATTTCTGTCAGGGGATCGTGTGCCGACGTGTACGGCGCGAAGCGTCCAACTTACGACGACGTCTGGCGGATCGTAACCGTGATCGACGCCGACGATCAGCTCGCGTCGTGATCCAGCTCGCGTCGTGATCCAGCTCGCGCGTCATCTCGATCATCGTCCGCCGAAACCCCGCGCGCGCGAAGAGCCGCTGCGCCGCCTCGTTGCGCTCGGCAGTCGAGAGCACAACCCGCGGTGCGCCACGAGCCGTGAGCGCCGCGAGCGCGGCGTCGAGCAGCATCCGGCCGATGCCGTGTCCGCGATGGGCGGGATCGACCACGATGTCGTACAGCAGCCCGGCCGGTCCGCGCAGCGACATGTAGTTCGAATCCTTCGACGCCGGCGTACGTGTAGCCTAGCACCTCGTCGTCCCGCACCGGGACGAGGACG